>JANXQE010000647.1 GCA_025356925.1 Limisphaerales bacterium
CCCCACCCGGTGGTATCCGTGGAACTATAGAGATGCGGCCCCGGCGGGCGATACTGGCTGAACAGACCTCAAGCGGCCACTGCGCGGCTAGCCAATACCTTCCGGAGCGTTCCGGCATGGCAGGGAGTTGGAATTTTCAGCCTCCACACGCCTGCCGAAGCAACACGAATAAACAGCAGGCATGCACACCATCGAGACGCGCTTCGAAGAAGCCTACTCGAATCTTCAAAACAGCCTGTTGAGCAGCGACGTCACGGTGCCCTCAGTTTGAGGGTTGAACGGTTATTCCTCAGCGGCTCGATAGAATCTTGCTGAAAAGTTTGTGGCCGCAGAATCCTCAGTTTGGAACGCTCCAAGAACTGGCGGATTTGTTGAGATGGGAATCCAATCCTTAAGATTAGTTGATGAATAGAGGATGATAGGACCATGGCCGGATAATCCGATGATACGTAATTGGAATCCCTGGACTGGGGCTAGGACGAGGCCGGAAATATCGAACTGGGAAGTCGAACGATGCACGTCCAATTGGCAAGGCGAGCTTATCACGGCACCCAGGCCGTTGCTAACGATGCATTGGTAGGAACCAGCCGAGGCCAGTGCCACGTTGGTCAAAATTAGAAACGCGTTGGTGGCTCCGGACAGATTGGTGCCATTGAACTGCCACTGACAAACCAACGGCGGCTGTCCGCGCACAAGAAGGTTTAATCCGACCGTTTTGCCAGAATAGGTGTACCTGTTCGGCACCTGGCGGACAACCATCGGGCTACCGTCGTTGAACGCGGCCGCGCTATGAGCGTAACCGCCGGCGATGTCCACAACGTCGGCAAGCCCGGCTGGTACCTGGGTTTGACCGTACCGCGAATCGCCCCAGGACACCACGGTGCCATCAGCCTTTAGAGCCAAACTGTGATTTCCACCGGCGGCGGCCGCAATTCCAACAACGTTACTGAGCCCAGAAGGAATGGCCGTTTGGCCATAGGCATTGTCCCCCCACGCCACAACTGTCCCGTCCTGTTTCAATGCCAGGCTGTGATAATATCCTGCAGCGATCTGAATCACATTGGTCAAATCACTGGGCGTGTTGGTTTGGCCGTAGTAGTCGTTGCCCCAGCTGACGACGGTGCCATCGGCTTGAAGCGCTAAGCTGTGAGCACCCCCTGCGGCGATGGCTACCGTTGTCTTTATTGCTGCCGGCGCGGCTGCCTCGCCGTATATATTCTCCCCCCACGCTACGACCGTGCCATCGCCTTTCAAAGCCAAACTGTGTGACAGGCCAGCGGCGATCTGCACCACGTTGCTTAAGTCAGGCGGTACTGCAGTTGCCCCTGTGACATCAAACCCCCAAGCAGCGACAGTCCCGTCGGCAAGCAACGCCAGGTTGAAAAGATCCCCAGCCGCAACTTGCAGAACATTGCTTAGCCCGTCAGGCACGTCGGTTGCCTCGTAATCGCCCCAGGCGGCTACCCCGCTGTCGGTCCGTAAAGCCAAAGTGTGGAAACTGCCTCCAGCAAGGGCCATGGCGTTGGTCAATTCTGGGGGGACGTTGGTTTGAAGCGAGCTGCTATTCCCCCAGGCGACGACCGAGGACAGCATCGGAGTCAACACGGAGTTAGAACTTGTCGCACTGCCGTAAACGTTGTCGATGGTCACAGTGTAAATTCCGGCGTCGCTGGACTGAACACTATTCAAGATCAATGTCGCATTGGTTGCAGACAAGAGATCCGTTCCGTTGTGCGTCCACCGGTAATTGAATGGTTCCGAGCCCGTTGCTGCGACGAGAAAACTGGCAAGGTGTCTCAAAAACACCCGCTGATTGAACGGCTGCACCACAATCACCGGAGGCTTTGGAGCGACACTTAACGTAGCGACGGCGTTCACGCTGCCATATCCGTTGCTAACCATCACGCTGAAGACGCCCGCATTTGCCGATTGCACATCCACTAATGCAAGAGAAGCATTTGTCGCACCCTCAATGTCCAGACCATTAAAACTCCACTGATAGGTGAACGGCTCCACGCCGGTGGCTGCGACCGTGAAGTTCACATTTGTTCCCGCAAACACAATGAGATCTACTGGCGGCCCGGAAATGAGCAATGGTGGCACCGCCAATATGGCATTGGAACTGGTGACTGATCCAAAAGAATTGGAGATAACCACCGAATACACACCGGATTGCGACGGAAGAATGTTCGTCAACGTAAGCGATGCATCGATGGCGCCAGGCAAATCTACCCCATTTCTACGCCATTGGTAGGCAAAGGGGCCTTGGCCGACCACACCGACCTGCAGACTAATGTTGGTCCCTGCCAGACCAAATTGAGACTGAGGTTGGGCGCTTACTTCAAGGGGAACAAGTTCCAACAAGACGTCGGAACTTCGTGCTGGTCCAGAAAAGTTGCTGATAACAACCGAATAATGCCCCGCCTGGGCAGGCACTGAGGTGGTTAAGGTTAAACTGCCGCGGGTAGCCCCGGGAATCAGATCGCCACCAAAGAACCATTGATAAGATGGTTCAACCCCTTCGCGAGCAACGAAGAATTGCACGGGCTGGCCGTCCAGTGCTTGGAGCTTCATTGGTCTTTGCGCAACGTTGCTCAGCGGCGGAGCGACGACGATATGAGGACCGGAAAGGAGCTCAAAAAATCGATCCTGGTCTACGATGGCCAGGCCCGTATACCGACCTGTTCCAATGGAGATCACGTTGCTTAGTCCTGCAGGGATATTGGACTCGCCCCAGTAATCGTCGCCCCAGCAGGTCACGGAGCTGTCCGCCTGCAGAGCAACCGTATTAGCCCATCCCGCGGCTATGCCTATTACATTTGTCGCGTTATCAGGAGCGCTCAGCTGCCCTGCCGAGTTGTCTCCCCATCCGATAACACTACCATCGGCGTTCAACGCGAGACTAAAATACGGACCACAAGCTATGGCCACCGCGTTCGTTACGGTCGAAGGCACGCTTGTCGGGACACCACCAAAATCCACTCCCCAGCCCGCCAAGGTGCCATCAGCCAGCAGTGCCAAGCTGTGGTAAGTTCCAGTGGCAATAGCACAAACGTTGCTCAACCCAGGGGGCGGGCTTGCCTGCCCAACGGAATTATCACCCCAACCCGTCACCGTCCCATCAGACAAAAGAGCCAATACGTGCGCCTCCCCGACCGCGAGCGCAACCACGTTGGTCAAGCCCGGGGGAATGTTCAACTGCCCGTTAACATTGTCACCCCAGCCCACGACCGTGCCATCGCTCTTCAGAGCCAGGCAGCAACGAATATCGTAGCCCGTAGCAATGGCCTCTGCGTTAGTGAGATCAGCCGGAACGTTTACCTCTCCCGCCGAATTGTCTCCCCAAGCGCCAACCGTTCCATCACTTCGCAGCGCGAGATTGAAGTAATTGCCTCCCGCAACCGCCAGGACATTCGTTAGTCCCGTCGGCATGGAAATCTGGTCGCCGCCGTCGTAACCCCAAACGGCGACTTGAGAAACAAGGAGATTGACGGCCTGACTGGTCAGCGCACCATAGAAATTACTACCGATGACCGAGTATTCACCGCCAAAGCCAAAGACTATGTTGCTCAAGCTCAGCGAGCTGTTCGTCGCTCCGGGGATGCTCTGGTCTTGGAATTGCCATTGGTAGCTGAATGGGCCTGCGCCTGCGGCAACTGAATTCAAGGTGAGAGTGCCGCCAGGAAATGTAACGGGATTAGTAGGAGTGATTGAAATGCTAAGCGGTAAAACCGTAAGCACTGCATTCGAGCTGACTACATTGCCATACTGGTTTCCGACCACGACCGAGTACGCCCCGGACTGTGCTGGCGAGACTGCGCTCAGGTACAACGTCGGATTGGTGGCCGCAACCAAGTTGGTGTAGAGGAATTGCCATTGGTACGACAGCGGGCTCGGGCCGGTCGCCGTGACGGTGAACTGAACATTCGTGCCAGCGAGAGCGGCCTGGCTGTTTGGTTGCAGCGTAATGAACAGCGGGGCGACTACTAATGTGGCATTTGAGCTGACCACAAGCCCATACTGGTTGCTGATGGCGACAGAATAGACTCCTGCTTGCCCTAGCGACACCGATGGGATATCGAAAGTGGAATCATTCGCTCCCACAATATCCGTTCCATTTAGACGCCATTGATAAGTGAAAGGTCCATGTCCCTCGGAGGCAACCGTGAATACGACATTGCTCCCCACCAAAACAGTTTGGCTTTGCGGCTCGACCGTGATGAGCAATGGCAACACCGAGAGTTCTGCGTCGCAGACCAGCTCGCTGCTAAAGCAGTTGCTCACGCGAAGGGAATACAGGCCCTGGTTTGCCATTTGTAAATTCGTTAGAGTCAGGGCGGCCCCGGTCTCGCCGCTCAGGTCCTGGCCTGCGAACTGCCATTGGTAAGTTGTTGGCCAAACGGGAACACCACTGGCCATGATCTGGATGTTTGCCCCGATTGCCGCGGCAAACGAGTGCATTCCCTGATCTTGCGTCGTTTTCGGTTGAGGGATTAGGAAAAGCGAGCCCTCGAAGGGCAACTCCGTAGGCGAACCGGTCAGCGCAAGACTGTGTCGGTACCCGCCCGCGATCGCCACAACGTTGGTCAATCCTTGAGGAACATCGGATTCACCAAAGAAATCGCTTCCCCACGCCGCAACTGTATTGTCCATTTTCGAGGCCAACGCGTGGCCGCCGGCGCCTACCACCTCGACGGTATTGCTCAGTTGGGGTTGCGAGATATACCCCCAACTGACGACCGTGCCATCCGACTTCAGAGCAAAGCTGGTTTCCGCGCCGGCTGAAATCTGGGCTATACCGGCGAGCCCGAGCGGAATGCTTGTCTCCCCCAGTGAATTATCTCCCCAATTGACGACCGTTCCATCCTTGCGCAAGGCTAGATTGTGGTACCAGCCTGCCGATATCGCCACAACATTGGTAAGTTCTGGGGGCACGGTTGCCTGGCCGTACGAGTTGTCGCCCCAAGCGACGAGCGTGCCATCGATCTTCAACG
>JANXQE010000655.1 GCA_025356925.1 Limisphaerales bacterium
CTTTTATGGCTCGTATCATTGGCGTTGAAGTCCCACCTAACAAGCGCATCGACATCGCCCTGCGCTACATTTACGGTCTCGGCCCGAGCAACTCCCGCGACATTCTCGCCAAGGCTAAAATCGATCCTAGCATCCGCGCCAAAGATCTGACCGAGCAACAGCTCTCGCAGATTGTTCATGCCATCCAGGACGGCAAGTATGTCATTGAAGGTGACCTGCGTCGGGAAATCGGCATGAACCTCAAGCGGTTACAGGGCGTCAAATGCTATCGCGGTATTCGACACCTGCGCGGTTTACCCGTCCGCGGACAGCGAACTCAAACTAACGCGCGCACGCGCAAAGGCCCACGCAAGACAGTCGGTGTGGTCCGCAGCCCAACGGCGAAAGCCGGTATTCATTAAACCCTTTATCTCCCCAGGTAATTAGCTCTATGGCCGACGAAATCAAAAAGAAGCCCGCGCCGAAAAAAGAAGGCAAACCCGAAGCCGCCGCCGAAAAGTCCGGCGGCAAGCCAGTTGGCGATACGCCCCCGGCCAAGACGCCGAAAAAGGCGGCATCCACGGCGGCGCCCGGCGCTCCTGGTGTCGAAGGTGCGCCTGCCGCAGCCGACGCCGCGAAGCCGGTCGAAGGCGCGTCAGTCGCCCCCGCAGCCGCTGCCGCACCGACCGCGGCCGAGTTGCTGGCCGACGATCTGGCCGGCAAAAAGATCGTCAAAGCCAAGGGTGCAAAGAATATTGTGAGCGGGGTTGCCAATATCCTGGCGACCTTCAACAACACCCAGGTGAGCATCACCGATATGCAGGGCCACGTCATTGGGTGGTCCAGCGCAGGGCGGGTTGGCTTCAAAGGATCACGCAAGAGCACCGCTTACGCCGCCCAGCAAGTCGCCCAGGATGCCGCCCGCCAGGCGATGGCGCACGGTATGAAGGAAATCGAGGTTCGCGTCAAGGGCCCGGGCTCTGGCCGTGAATCGGCTATTCGCGCGCTCCAGGCCATTGGTCTTGAGATCACCACGATAAAAGATGTGACCCCAATTCCCCACAACGGCTGCCGCCCTCGGAAAAAGCGCCGGGTGTAAATCGTCAATCGCAAATCGTAAATTGTAATTTTTATGGCTCGTTATACTGGTCCTCGCGTTCGCATCAGCCGCCGCTTCGGCGTCCCAATTTTCGGTCCTTCGAAGTATCTGGAACGCCGCAATTACGGCCCGGGTGTCCATGGCCCCAAGTCCCGGCGCAAGCACACCGATTACGGTTTGGGCCTAATCGAAAAGCAAAAGCTGCGCTATTACTACGGCCTGATGGAACGCCAATTCCGCGGGGTTTATGAACGGGCCCTGAAGCGGCGTGGCGTTACCGGCGAACAAATGCTCCAAATCCTGGAGTCCCGTCTGGACAACGTTTGCTATCATCTTGGTTTCGCCAATACGCGAGCGGCCGCGCGCCAATTGGTCTGCCACGGCCACGTGCGCGTCAATGGCCGCAAGGTCAACATCCCTTCGTACGGCCTGAAGGTGAACGATGTGATTGATATCAAGACTTCCAATGCGGCTCGCCAGTTGGCCACCAAGAACCTCGAAATGGCGGCCAGCCGCGCCGTGCCCGATTGGCTTTCGCTAAACAAAGAGGCGCTTAAGGGCGTGGTGATGCGCATTCCGACTCGGGATGAGATCCAGCCCATCGCCAACGAACAGGCCGTCGTCGAATTTTATTCCCGCTGACCAAATAACCGGAACAGTGGAGTGCTGAAGTGATGGAGCGTTGTATCAATAGTGCAGGGGCAGGCGAGTGCGCAGCCGCGCGCGAGGTTCGGCGCGGCGCGTCTTCGTTCACCCGTTGCGCCTCCTCTCCTACGCTCCGGGACTCCACCACTCCATTGTTCCAAAACAATTATACGGACGACACCGGCTTGCGGGAATAACCGCCGAGGCCGTCAGTTTAAAATTGTTGAAAGGAAAGTATGCCAGTACGTCTAGGACGTTTCGAAATGCCCAAACGGTTGACCAAAGAGGAATCAACCGCCACTGAAACCTACGCCAAATTCGTCGCCGAACCCTTTGAAACCGGGTACGGACACACCGTTGGCAACTCGCTTCGCCGCGTGCTGCTCTCCTCTTTGGAGGGCGCGGCCATCAGCTCGATTAAAGTGGATGGCGCGATGCACGAGTTTGCCACCATCGATGGTGTGGTTGAAGATGTTACCGACATCGTGCTGAACTTGAAGAAGATCCTGTTCAAAGCCCATAGCCGCGAGCCCCAGACCCTGCTGCTTTCCACCAATAAAGAGGGCGAGGTCACTGCCGCCGACATCCAGCTCAACCAGAACCTCGAGTTGGTCAATCCGACGCAGCATATCTGCACGCTCGATAAAAAGAAAAAGTTCGAGATGGAGCTGGAGATCAAGGTCGGTCGTGGCTTCTTGCCGGGCGACGAAAATAAGAAGCCCAACCAGGCCATCGGTGTGGTGGCCATCGATTCGCTGTTTTCTCCTGTCACGCGCGTCCGCTACGCTGTGGAGAACGCCCGGGTGGG
>JANXQE010000673.1 GCA_025356925.1 Limisphaerales bacterium
CCGAAGGCTTAACGCCGAAGCAATCGCAATATGTGCGGGCGATTCGGGACAGCGGCGCGTCGTTGCTGCATCTCATCAACGACATTCTCGACCTGTCCAAGCTCGAAGCGGGCAAGCTGGAGTTGCACCCCGATCCCACCGATATGCGGGACTCGTGCGAATTCCTCCGTACCGTTTTTGGCCAGCAAGCGGTGACAAAATCGCTCCAACTTCAATTCGAACTGGCACCGGATCTGCCCCGCGCTCTGCTGCTGGATCGCCTGCGGCTGCGCCAGGTGCTGGTAAACTTGCTCGGCAATGCCATTAAATTTACTGAGCGTGGCCGCGTCAAAACCCGGGTCTCCTGGCAAAGCCAGGAGAACGGCGGCACGGGGGCGCTTTTAATTCGCGTCGAGGACACGGGGATAGGCATCCCCGCGGCGAAACTGCAGGAAATTTTTAAACCGTTTGTTCAAGCCGACTCTCGACGCACGGCGGAAAAAGAAGGAACCGGCATCGGTTTGACCATCGTCAAGCGCCTGACCGAGCTGATGGGCGGCGAGGTCACCGTCGAAAGCACCGTTGGCCGGGGCACGGTCTTCGAGTTGCGTTTTACAGAAGTGCCCGTTTCCGGGCGGTTGCCGGTCGGCGACCACGCCGAACCCGGCGGCGCGGTGGACTTCAATGATTTTACGCCGGCCACACTGCTCGTCGTCGATGACAACCGAACCAATCGCGAACTGATGGCGGGCATCTTTGAAAACACGCATCACCGAGTCCACTTTGCCACCAATGGCCAGGAGGCTTTGAATTGTCTGGGCACCCTAAAACCAGATGTGGTGCTGCTGGATCTGCGCATGCCGGTGATGGACGGCCGCGCCGCACTGGGCGAGATTCGCAAGCAAGCGCGGCTCGCGTCACTGCCGGTCATCGCCGTCACGGCCTCGAGCGAGGCCGCCGAGGAGATGGAGCTGCAAAGCCAGTTCAGCGGCTACATTCGAAAACCCTTCTCGCGGCACACCCTCTTCCTGGCGCTGGCGCGCTTTCTCCAGAGGGTTTCACAAAAAGATGCCTTGGAACCGCGCAGCTCCGGCGCTCCGCCGGCGAGGGTTTCCGCTCTGCTGCCCGAGCAAGTCACTCCGTGGCAGGAACTCGCTTTTGAGTTGCGTCGCCAGGAAGCCGGCCAGTGGCCCGCCTTGCGAGATACTTTGGCGGTGAACGAAACCCGCGCCTTTGCTCACAACCTCTTCACGCTCGGCCAGGCGGCCGATTGCGCGCCGCTGACGACTTATGCGGCCACGCTCACCACCTTTGCTGACGCTTACGCCATCGGCCAGATGGAACGTCATCTTGGCGCGTTCCCGGGATTGGTCGAGTTAATCGAGACGGCTTTGGCTCCGCCCGAGCTCAGGCCACTCAAAACCATTGCCGCATGACTGACGCTCCTTTGGCGCAAATCACCGCCGGCTGCCTGCTGGTCGTCGATGACCAGGAGTCCAACATCCAGGTCATCGGCGCAGCCCTGGGCCGGCTCGGGTTCGAGATTCTGCCGGCGACCGGTGGGGCCCAGGTTTTCCAAAGGCTGGCGGTCCGGCGACCCGACCTCATCCTGCTCGACTTGCTGATGCCGGAGATGGATGGGTTCGAGGTTTGCCGCCGAATTCGTGACAACCCGGTTTGGGCCGAGATTCCCATCATTTTCCTTTCGTCGGCAGACGAGAAGGGCCTGATCGTTCGCGCGCTGGAAAGCGGTGGGGTCGACTACATCACCAAACCCTTCAACCATGCGGAATTGGTGACGCGCGTCCGCACGCACCTGGCGCTCAAGAAGGCTCGTGACGAGCTGAAGCAGCTCGCGGAGGATCGGGATGAATTGCTCGGTATCCTGGCGCATGACCTCAAGAACCATCTGGGCGGCATGGACATGAGCGCCCAACTGCTGCGCGACCGCACCGAAGCGATGGCCGACCCGAAGCTTCGGCTGATGGCCGAAAACATCTCTCATTACAGCAGCCAGATGCTTACGTTTGTGAAGCAGTTTTTGGCAAATGCTTCAGCGGACCATGGGTTGAACCTCAAGACCGAGCAGATTAACCTGTCAGACGCCGCGGCTCGCGCGGTCCAACAGCACCAGCAGGCCGCCAAGTGCAAACAGTTGGTGCTGCGGATCGTTCTCCCACCCAACGGCATGCTCGTGGAAGCCGATGGCGCCGCTCTCAACCAGGTGCTCGATAACCTTCTATCCAACGCCATAAAGTTCTCTCCTCCCGACAAGCAGATTCGACTCACCGTGTGTCCGCCGGGCGCCAAGTACGTCGAATGCCAGATTCAGGACGAAGGTCCCGGGTTCAGCGAGAACGACAAGATTGGCATGTTCCGACGCTATGGTCGCCTCTCAGCGCGGCCCACGGGAGGCGAGCCGTCCACCGGCCTGGGGCTGAGCATCGTCAAGAAGCTCGTCCTGGCCATGCGTGGTGAGCTGGCTTGCGAAAGCACACTGGGCCACGGCGCCACGTTTGCCTTCCGCTTGCCCCGAGCATTGCTCTCCCTTTGATGCATTTATATGGACTTCCTGGTTATCGACGACGACAAGGCCTTTCGGGACGCAACCTGCTTGCTGATTGACACCGAAGGCCATTACGCGGAAACGGCACAAACGGGAGAGATGGGCCTCACGCAGTTGAAGGAAGGCAGATTCGATGCGGTCCTCCTGGATCTTAACCTCGGACCGGAAAATGGCCTCGACATTCTGGAGCAAATTCTCAAACGACAGCCGAATCTGCCGGTGATCATTTTTACCGCGCAAGGCAGCGTCAAAAACGCGGTGGAGGCCATGCGGCGCGGCGCGGTGGATTTTTTGGAAAAGCCGTTTACACGCGAACAATTTCATCTGGTGTTCGCCCGCGTGCAGCGCTTCCACCAGCTCAATCAGAACATCGAGCGGCTGGAACGAGAAATTAAGGATAGCAACGCCCAGAGTCCCGAGATTCTTTTGGATTCAAGCACGCCGCTCATGAAAGAGGTGATGGATACGCTCCTGCGGGCGGCGAAAACACCGGCCTCGATTCTGCTCCTGGGTGAAAGCGGCACCGGCAAAAGCGTGGTGGCCCGCGCGGTGCACCAGCAGAGCCATCTGGCCGACCAGCCGTTTATCACCGTGAGCTGTCCGAGTTTGTCCAAAGAACTCCTCGAGAGCGAGCTTTTCGGCCATGTCAAAGGCGCGTTTACCGGCGCCCTTCGAGATCATTGGGGCAAGGTAAAAGCCGCCGCGGGAGGGACCCTTTTCCTTGATGAGATCGGCGACCTCCCCAAGGAAATCCAGCCCAAGCTGCTTCGACTACTTCAGGAACGTGAATACGAGCGGGTGGGGGAAAATATCACGCGCCAGGCCGAAGTGCGGATCATCGCCGCCACGAGCCACGACCTTAAGAAGCGCGTGGCGGAAGGTGCTTTTCGCGAAGACTTGTATTTTCGGCTCAACGTGATCACGGCGGAAATGCCTCCGTTGCGCCAGCGCCAGGGCGACTTGATTCGGTTTGCCGGCCATTTCTTTAACCATTTTGCGGGTCGCTGTGGACGTCGTCTCGATCGGTTTTCGGAACGGGCCTCGGCGGCGATCAGCGACTACTCCTGGCCCGGGAACCTCCGCGAAATGCGCAACGCGATTGAACGCGCTGTCATCATGGCCAAATCGAACAAGATCGATCTGGAAGATCTTCCCGCCGAACTGCGGGGCCGGACGGGTGCTGGAGGCAACGGCAGCGATGCCTCAGTGCAGGTAGGTTCGTTGGTTTCCATGGAACAATTGGAGGAAGCACACCTGCGCGTAGTCCTGGAACGGACCGCCAACCTGGCCGAAGCGGCTCAAGTCCTGGGAATTGATCAAGCCACGCTCTACCGGAAACGCAAAAAAATTGGCTTGGGATGATGGCTTTGCCCGCAACGGCAAAATCGTGCTTCGTTCCAAAGTTCTCGCTCGAACCACGTGAGGGGACTCGGCCGGGAACTCCTGTAGGCCCGATGCGCTCGCTCGGTGACTCAGGTATCGG
>JANXQE010000740.1 GCA_025356925.1 Limisphaerales bacterium
ATTCGAAATAACTGAGTCCCGCTCCTCCATAAACTTCCGGCACCAGAACACCCATCATACCCAGTTTGCCAAGTTCCTTAAAAATATGCAGGGGAAATTCCTGGCTCTCATCCCATTCCATTATATATGGTTTGATGTCCCGCGGCGCAGCCCACAAGACCAACCGTTATCAGGACACCAATCGTTCGGCGCAGCCGACGACGACGCGGGCTCAAGGGCGAACCGGAAGATCCACGTCGTGCGCCGTCCGGTCCTCGGGAAACATCTCTGGGGAGGTGCCCAGGCGTTAAGGGTGCGTCCAAGTCATCCACAAATCATTTTGGCCGCTCTTCCAAGGCCTTGGCTAACCGCTCAATGGTTGGTCCAGTCGAGTTTGAGGCGTGCGAAGTCATCTTCACCTCAACGTTCGCAGTAGCTCGATCGATCTCGGTTACGGCCGACGTAAGTTTGTTCTCGTCCCCGAAAAGGTAGTTCAACAGAAACTGGTCTACCTTGCGATATTGCAGGCTGGCGGTGATGCGATACGTGCCTGATTGGTCAGGCGAAGGCATCTGCACCAGATTGGTCTGATCCCGTTGGGGAGTTGGTGAAGCCGGGCCTTCGGCGAGGGTGCCCGTGCAAGGAATGGAGAACTGTGCGGTGTCCGAGTAACCGGGGAATATCGAGCGCCGAAAACGCACTCCCACCATCTCCCACAAGTTGTGGCGGTCAATCAGGTTTCCGTTCTGGTCGACGGGTTCTGCCTTGAAGAGGAAAGTGCCCGGAGTGATGAAATTTTTGGTGTCTCTTTTGCCGGAACTAAAGACTTCCTTGCCCTTATTGTCAGTGACGTGGACCTCGAGCCAGCTTTGAATCAAGTCCAAGGGACCAGTTGGATAATCGTGCCCCACTTTGTTGGAGGTCATGATAACGCGTAACGGAATGGGCTCTCCCACTCCTATCGTTTGAGGAACGTCCAAGGTTACCTTCACGATTGGGCCATCCGACCATTTTTCAGCGATCTCCGGTATCCGCTGTTTGCCTTGAAGCCACTGCTCTGTGAGGCGCACCTGTTGTTCCCAACCTTCCAACTTGAGGGCTCGGGGCATCAGTTCATTGGAGGCGATGAACCGGTGGCTGCGATGTTTCCCGTCGTTGGGTTTCCTATTGTAGTCGCTCTCGTCCCCTGCCGCGGGATCAGTTGAATCCACCAGCGGCATGTGACATTCCCGGCATTCCACTGTTTTTTGTGAATCGCCCTTGTGGTTCCAATGGCTGGCGGCCCAGTTGTCGTATTGATTCTGTAACTGTACCCAGCCCACACGATTGACTTCCTGGTCGATGAATTGTTTGTGGCAGGCGGCGCAGTATTCAGGTTTCTTAAACATGCGCTTGCTCAGTTTTGCATGTTCCTGCGGATAAGTTCGGATGAGAAAATCCCGTGCCGTTCGGCCCAATCCTTTCAATTGCCACTGCCACAGGTATTCGTGAGGTTGCGTCACGGTATAGTTGGCGTTGCCCTTCAGATCGGTCTCCCGGACGGCATGACACGCCAGGCAAGAGATTCCTTCCTGATACCCAGGCAAGCTCGTTAAGTTCGTGGCAAAAATGTTTTTAGCGCCGGAGAACAAGGAAATCGGGTCGTGGCAACCACCGCAGTACCGGGTCGATTCCGGGCCGTTTTGCTTGGCCATAACGTTTTGGATGCCCTCAAAGACTGTATCCATCGCCGCATACCTATGGGCGCTAGGCTTCCATTCTTCAAGAATCTGACTGTGGCAACCGGCAGTCCCGCAACTCACCGAGCCCGCCAGGGAACGCTCATCAAACGCCCCGCCGGTATCTGTCCGCGCCAGGCTGGGCGCAAACGGCCGGTTCGTGCCGTAGAGGTAGCTATAGTCGCTGGGCAACTGATTCTTAAAGTGGGTTCCGGAATAAGCTAGCGTGAGGGTCCCGATTAGAACCAGTCCCGCTAAGTTCACGGCCAGCACTTGGCCGAGATAACCGCCCGCCGCGGGTTTCTGCCCGTCTCGACTCTGGCGCAGATACGAAAACAGGACATGCGGCAGGAGCGCCCCAAACGTCACCATCGTTGTGATCAGATGGACCTTGCGCCACCAGCCCAGCGTTCGGATCCCGAAAAACCCCTGCCAGGTCAGTACCAGTCCCGAAAGGGCGCACAACAACAGTGCGACAACGCCCAGGTATCCAAGGACGGTAATCTGGGAGGGTGCATAGGTGCGATACCGACGCCCGTGTTCCGCCACATACCATGCGAGGGGCAACAATACGAGCGTTCCGGCCAGGGTGTGGACAATCACGGTCCACTGGATTAGCGCATGAAATGGCAAGCAGGTGATGGCCAAGCCTGAAATCGCCTCAAAGAGCAGGGCTCCCATGCTCAGCCGGGCCACGCTCGAAGCCCAATCGGAGGCCCCAGTCTCCGGCGAGTTCACATTTGTCCTTTCATTTGTCGGGTCTTGGACATGGCCGAAGTATCCAAGGACAATGAGTATAAATGCTCCACCAGCAGAAGATTGGACAGGTTCACGGGATATTTGTAGCCACTCAGCCCGTGTGAGTCCTTGACCTAAGTCAAAAGGAATCGCGCTAGCCCGGCAAATCTCGAAAATCCGGATGCGTCTGTTTCAGGATTTTCCAAATTCGCGCTCGTTCTTCTACAGGGATGTAGTCGTATCGCGAATCCGGCGTTGTGGGATCCAGCGCGCGGACTAGCCGGGACCGAACCCGGCGCTTTAGCTCCGTTGGCAATATTCGAAAGCAGTCCGAGTAAATCAGATAACTACACCGGTTCTTGAACAGGTGCCCTGCCAGTTGCAAATCCTTTAATGAACTACCATCGTCAGCGCGGGGCGCTTGCCGGCAAAAGGCTTCTCGAAAGGCGGGCGAGCCTTCCACCCGGGGCGGCAACTGGGCTTCATCTTTGAAGAGCAAATCATCCACCACCTGTTGGGCGGCAGACGCGAAGACATGTTTGACGCTGTCATAGGCCAACCACTCGGTCACCGGTTCCTTCAATTCCATTTGAAGGTTTTTTTGATAAGCGAGCATGCGGCGGCAATCCAGGGAGGCGCGCGTCAGCGTGTTCTGCATCGCGGTTTGATGTTCCAAAACCAGCAAGGCCACGATGTCGCTGTCCGGCCTCAGATATGACTTCGTCGAAAACAGGCCGGATAGATCGGTGACATTGGCTCCGCGTCTTAAGTCCACTACCAGTTGGTCGTTCTCCTCGCGAGCCACCGCATTTCCCCGATGCACAGAATCGCCGTGCTTGCCAGTCACATACCATCCTCCCCACCGGTTCGTGAAGGGAGTTCGAAAATCCACGACCTCCGACCCATAACGGAACAACGGCTCGCCGGTTGCGTCGGTGAACATCGAGCGAACAAAGACCCCGGGAATGTCGCGGACGAACTGGCCTCCGTGGCAGGTCATGCAATTACTGTCCCGCACAAAGCGCGGCTGCTCTGCATTCGGATCCAAGCTGTAAAATACTGGGCCGAGCTGAGGGTCAATGGTGGCGACTTCGATTAAACCATCCGGCACCCAGCCAACGTAACTGGTATCTGAGAAAAAAATGGCCCGCGGACGTTTTGGGTTGATGACCTGACGCTGAAAACTCGTTTTCGAAAATACCAGGACCTGGCTGTCGATGGAAATGTGGAGCTCCTTCAACAGTCGCTGCAAGACTACTTTGCCCCCTCCCGTCCAAGGCGACGCCGATGCTGAGGGTGTTTCCAATTCCGCCACGCCATCGTGCGTTTTGGCGGTGGAGTAGTTGAACGGCGGCTTTTCGTAAGCTGCGTCGATTTGTGCCCTGACGCTATTGGGGTGTAGCAGCGCAACCATTGCCATCGTCGCGCGCACTGAGGTTCGAGTCATGTACTGATTTGCCGGCACTAAGCTTAGTTCTTATTGCTCGATCCGTCTGAGCCATCCATCCAACAAGTGGCACAAGCTCAACCAAGGATGCTCCCAAAGCATGCGCGGACCGGCGAACCGCATCACGTCTTTAATTTGTTCGCGTCGATCGCGTTGGTAGCAATGCACCGGGCATTTCGCACAGGTTGGCTTATCCGCGCCGAATCGGCAACGATCCAGCCGCAGTTTGATGTAGCACATCAGCCCCTGACACTCGTCGCACAATGGTGTGCCGTGTTGCTCGCGGCAATAAATGTGGACCATCGCGGCCACTGTTTTCCACTCTCGCGCCAGCCGGCGATTTCGAAACTGAGTGTGGCCAGGGGAGCGATTGAGCGGGCCATTGAGTTCATATTTGCATGTCGTTCTTTACAGCAAGCGTTTGCGCAATTTGCCCGTTGCCGGAACCTGGACTTGTTTTGCTTGCGCTCAGATTGTGAAGCACCTCCACAACCTAGCGGAGGTGGCAATTAATGGATTTGACTGAGGTCAAGGTTTTCAGGTTGGGTGCAAAAGTCTCCCTTGTTTGACTTGCGTCAAATCTTTCAGGTGCGACTCGTGCGAGCCTGGGCACATGAGCGAAAAGCCTTTGATTGACCCGGCGAACGAGAAAATCGTTTCGCTGGCCGATGAAACCAAGTTTGCCCCAAACGGAATCGTAAGCCGAACCCTCCTGCGCACTGATACCACGCGCATCGTGCTCTTCGGATTCGCCGAAGGCCAGGAATTGACCGAGCACACTTCGACCCAGCAAGCGGTGATTCAAATTCTTACCGGCGAATGCGAGTTTAGTTTGGCGGGGCAACCTTATTTTTTGAAGTCGGGGGACCTGCTTTACATGCCGCCAAACCTGCGCCACGCCGTCAAGGCGACGCGGCCATTCTCCATGCTGCTCACCTTAACCAAACCGCTGGAGAAGAGCGCTTCGCCCAGGCTTCCAGAGCGTCAGGATGCTCGGCACGCGGTTTGAATTGAGCCACCTCGATGAGCGACAATACTATCACCTTGGATGTGCGCGCAGACATTCGCGCGGGACGCGAGCCCTTCTCCAAAATTATGGCGGCCGCCGGCAGTTTGGCGCCCGGGGCAAAGCTCATCCTCATCGCACCTTTCGAGCCCAAGCCGTTGTTTCACGTGCTGGCGAAACAAGCTTTTTGCCATGATTGCCAACGAACGGCCGCAGGCGATTGGCAGGTGCTGGTCTGGCGTGCTGAAGAAATCCCCGCCGCCAGCCAATCCGCTCCGATCATTTCGCCTGGATGCCCCACCGCGGTGACTCAGCCGGCAGAGGTCATCCAACTCGATGCGCGCGGGCTCGAACCACCGCAGCCGCTGGTGACCATTCTTGAAGCGGTAACTGCTCTCTCGCCGGGCGCAATGCTGCGCGCGCGGACAGATCGCCGCCCCATGCATCTTTACGCCCAACTTGAAGAACGCGGTTTCACGGGCGAATCCCACCAACAAGCCGATGGAAGCTTCATTACCCTTATCCGCCACTGCTAATCTCACGCCGGCGCGGCCAGTCACAGGGACCTCGGCGATGGGGCTGAATGCTCCGGCCATCAAGCTGCCGCTGGCCTTCATGCTCA
>JANXQE010000770.1 GCA_025356925.1 Limisphaerales bacterium
TGCTTTTCTGCCGCAGTGGTTTAAGAGTTAGATTGGAACCAAAACCGGTCTGGGTGCCCAAGCGCGCGGCGAAAATCCATTTGCTTGTGAACAACTTTCTAGCAACTTTCTGTTGAACGAAACGCGCACCGAGAGTAAACAAGGTTCAGCGAGGCAGTACGCTGGGTCCGAGTACCGGCTTTGAGATCTAGTGCCGGGGCGTCAGGACGAGCCGCTTTGCGGCCGCAATCCCGCTCGCGGGAGCGCCCATCTCATTTAGCGACGCCTCGCTATTTCTTTGTTCAAACAGGGATTTCGGTTTTCTCTTGTGCCTGGGGGAGGATTTGTTTTTCTTACGGAACTGTTCTTATCCGCACGTGCGTCAATTATGAAAGATTACCAGCCTGCCGAAATCCGTAACTTCGCAATCGTAGGACACGCGTCATCGGGCAAAACGATGCTCAGTGAAGCGATGCTTGCCACAGCGGGCGTGATCAACCGCATGGGCTCCATCGCCGCGGGATCCACCGTCTCCGACTACCACGATAGCGAGCAGCACCGGCAGATCTCTGTCTCCGCGACGCTTATGCACCTGGAATGGTTGGGCAAAAAATTTAATATGATCGATTGCCCGGGCTACACCGATTTCATCAGCGAAGGCCTGGGGGCGTTGCGCGTGGGCGATTTTGCCCTGATCGTTGTGCACGCCAACCATGGCGCCGGCGTGGGCACGGATGCGGCATGGAAATATGCCACCGAAGACGGAATCCCCAAAATGATCGTCATCAATGGCTTCGACAAAGAGGAAACGGATTTCGATCTGGCCTTGGCTCAAATTCGCGAACATTTCGGCGAGCGCGTTTTCCCGCTCACGATCCCGCTTAACGCGGGTGCCGGGTTCAATCAGGTTCTGGACATTCCCCGGAACGAAGTCATCACCTACCCGGCAGATAAGAGCGGGAAGTATACCGAAGCTCCCGCCACGGGCGCGCTTGCCGAACGCGTCAAGCAACTGCACGAGCAGTTGATCGAATACATCGCCGAATCCGATGACAGCTTAATGGAGAAATTTTTCGCCCAGGGCAGCCTTTCGGAGGAGGAAATGCGCGCCGGCTTGCATGCCGCAATCCAAAAACAAATCTTCACACCCCTCTTCGTCACTTCCGCCGAGAACAATATTGGCGTCGCGCGCTTGATGGATTTCATTGCCAAGTACGGCTCCTCGCCGGTGGACCGGCAGAATGTCAGCGCGCAGGATCCTGAGGGAAAAGAGACGGAAGTGGTCCTTAGCGACCCGGATCCCGTGCTCTATGTGTTCAAGACAATGAGCGAGGCACAGTTTGGCGAATTATCGTTCTTCCGCATCTATTCGGGTTCGGTGAAGTTCGGCAGCGAACTAGCCAATACTGCCCGCCGCAGCACGGAAAAGATCGGCCAGATATATCTTCTCAACGGCAAGACCCGGACCAGCGTGCCCGCGCTGGGCGCCGGAGACATCGGAGCGGTGGTGAAACTCAAGGACACCCACACCGGCAACACGCTCTGCGGGGGTAAACGGCGGGTGGCCTTGCCAAAGGTCGAGTATCCCCATCCCAACATCCATGCCTCTCTCAAGAGCAGCGTCAAAGGCGAAGAGGACAAAATCGCCTCGGGTTTGGCCGCGCTCCATCACGAGGACCCGACCTTTCTGCATATGGTCGATTCGGAACTGCACCAGACCATCGTTTCGGCCCAGGGCGAACTGCACCTCGAAGTTATCGCGGACCGGCTCCGCAAACGCTTTAACGTCCACGTCGACTTGAGCGAGCCGCGTGTGCGCTACCGTGAGACCATCAAAGCCAGAGGCGATTCCAAGTACCGGCACAAGAAGCAAACCGGCGGCGCCGGTCAATTTGCGGAAGTCTGGATGAAGATCGAGCCCAGACCGCGCGACACGGGTGTCGAGTTTACTCACTCTCTCAGCGGCCAAAATGTCGACCGAGTGTTCGTGCCGTCCGTCGAAAAGGGCGTCCTGAAGGCTTGCGAGGAGGGCATCTTGGCAGGCTACCGCGTCGTGGACGTCAAAATCGACTTCTACGACGGCAAAATGCACCCGGTCGACTCCAAAGACATTGCGTTTCAAATCGCGGGATATTTCGGGTTTAAAGAGGCCTTTACCATGGCCCGGCCCTGTCTGCTCGAGCCCATTCACACTGTTGAAATTCGGATCCCGGATGATTGCATGGGCAAAGTCATGGGCGACCTCTCGAGCCGTCGCGGCAAGATCCAGGGCATGGATATGGACGGAGGCTTCCAGTTGATTAAAGCCCACGTGCCCGCCAAGGAACTCTATCGCTACTCCAGCACGCTGCGGTCTCTCACTGGCGGCCGGGGCGTCCATTCCGAAACCTTCAGTCATTATGAGGAAATGCCGCGCGAGGCTGAGACGAAAGTGATCGAGGACAGCAAGAAGGCACGCCTGCAGCAAGCGCCGGAGTAGAGGCCGACGCTGGCAAACTCGAACATTCCTGGTTCAATCAGCGCAACGTCCCGGTTTGGAAGCTCAGAGCCGACTGCTGAACCAGGTACTCGTAGCGGGTGTTCGCGTAGGAAATCTCAGCGGAGATCAGGCTCAGTTCGGCCTGGTTGAACTCGACAATAGAGCTGATCCCCTGTTTATAGCGTGCTTGGGCGAGATCGTATGATTGCCGGGCGTTTTCCAGGAGCTGCCCGGTGATGCGGTAGCGGTCCAGCGAATTCTGCGTGTTGAGCCACGCAATCCGCACGTCGCGGACGACGTTGTTCTCCAGGTCGCGCAGACTTTCTTCATCGGCTTGGGCTGGAAGTTGGGCGGCGTCCCGG
>JANXQE010000782.1 GCA_025356925.1 Limisphaerales bacterium
GATTCGGCCCGCGACCTCACACCACGTTGCAACTTTCCTGCTCTGTCGAAACCCAACCACCATCGCCGAGCCGATCCCGAGCAACGCAATCAATGGCACCCCCAATGAGGACATCCACCCGCTTTGCTTCTCGATCAACAGAATCCCCGCCCCGGCTAGCGCCGACACCGCCCAGCACAGCGCCAGGTTGCGCCAAAGTTCCAGCCGATGCTGACGCCGGGCCACCCGTTCGAGTTGTTCTTGGATCTGAAAGTCAATCGCCATAAATTGGGGCCAGGTTTAGCCAGGAGCCATATTTGCCGATGCTGCCAGGCGGCGCGCGGTTCGGCCAGCCAGCCAACTCTCCCAGAGCAGCACGACCAGTGTGCCAGCGATAAACCACCGCCACAACTTCTGACGGTTTTCCAGTTCCGCGTTTTGGAACCGGGTTTTGCGCTCGGCTTCTATGCTGCCAGGTTTAGCAAGCCGAAAGGCAGGCACACCAAGGCGTTCCAACTCATCGACCGGAAGCGTGGCCGTTCGGCTCTCGGAAGGATCGAGATTGACAACAAAGCTCTTGTTGAGGGTGTCCGTGGTCAGAGTGTAAACGCCAGGAAGGTCAGTCTGGGAGAAGTTTTTTTCGCCAGCCGGCAGGCGAACTTGAGAACCGTCCGGGAGGCGAACCGCCGCAGGCGACGAGGCCGTGCCTGCCAGCGTTTCAAGCGGTACTACGTCACCAATCCGGTATTGCGCGGGCCGCGGCGCGGGTGCGCCGCTGCTCTCGAGGATCGAATACAACAGAGGCACAAACTTGCTCGACAAGGCGAGTTGACTGGAATCGGGCTGCCAGCTCGAGGTGAGGATAAGCACTCGGCCCGCGCCAACCAGGACTTCCAGCAAGGCCGGATCACCACTATCAAATCGTGCGAGCACGTGAGCGCCAGGGATGCCCGCGGCATTCAATCGAGAGTATTTCCAAAAATGAATTTTGGTAAAATCGCTGAAGCGCGGATCCGCAAAGGACGCAAAAATTGGATGGCGGAAATCGATTTCACTCAGCAGGGCGTAGTTTGCGGGGCGGACCTCCTCGAAACTCAGGTTATCAACCGCGAGCAACTGGCGGAGGGTCAACTGCATGTCTGGCGCAGTCGGAGCTATGAGGAGAGTTTTGCCTGCCACCACCTGGTCGCGCAGAGCTTTGGCCGATTCCTGCGAGAGCGCGGCGGTAACGACAAACAGGCAACTGCCCTGGACGTCGGCCACAGGAACCAGTTCGTCGGGACGGCGTGCCGTGACGCCCACCTTCTGGTGGCGCGTCTCCTGAAATGCGCGTTCGAGGAAATAAAGCGCCTGCTTGGGATTCGTCTCGGTGTCATGGCCGAGGTACATCACATTCAGCCGGACGGCTTCGGGAGGCCTGGCAAACACCAAATTGTCGAACATTTCATCGTCACCCTGCAACAGGATGTGATCCCAGGCGCCAGCCGGGACGATGGGCACGGCCAAAACCCGGCTCTGACCGGCGGGGACATAAATATCGATCGGCTTGTCTGCAAACACTGGCTTATCCGAAAGCGCCCAGCCGACTTTGAACTGCTCACGTTTTGAACCGGGAGAGTTCGTAACGCGCACCCGCACCGTCCCGGCTGCCTTGGCGTCGGAATCATCGCTGTCCGCGGCGAGTTGCAACGCAGCGTTGCTGGCGGAAAGCGGCTTGAGCACGTCGATCGCGACCTCGATGCCTTTGGGCCACTCGTAACCCTGAAGCTGTTCGAGATGACTGCCTTCCTGAAGGTCGGTAATCAGTTCGATCCGGCCCTGGCTCCCCTGAGCCTTGCCGGCGGCATCAGCCAAAAGCTCCGCCGCCTGAATCAGCGCGCTGCCCAAATGGGTGGAGCTCCAACTCGGTGACGTCTCGGCCAGTTTGCGGCTCAGCAGTGCGGACCGCTCGCCCGCAGGAGCGGCCCGCCACTGGTCGAACGTGAAGAGCGGATGCAGTTGGCGGTCGAACGTGTACAGCGAGATCTGATCTCCCGGTGCCGCATGGCGAAGAACCGAATCCACCGTGTCTCGCGCGTCGGACCAGAGGTTCGCTCGGCGCATGCTGGCACTCGCATCGACCAGCAGAACAACGCGCTTTCCGGTGGAAGCCGCGGGCGCGGTCATGGCCTGTTTCAAGAACGGCCGCGCGAAACCGAACGCCAGCAGACAGATCACGGCGCAACGCAGCAACAACAGGAGCAGGTGTTCGATGCGGGTGCGCCGGGTCAACCGGGGCGGTGAAGCCAGCAGGAACATGAGCGAGCTGAACACGTTCCGTTCCCGGTTTGTCCGCCGGATCAGGTGAAAAAGCACGGGCAGGCCCACGGCCGCGGCGCCCAGCAAAAACAATGGAGTCAGAAAACTCATGCGAGCGCCTTGCTTTGCATGTGTCGCACGCGGGAAAAACGTTGAGCTCGGTTGCGTCGCTGCATCCGCTCGCGCAGAAAATCGAAGAGCGCCAGATCCAAACCGTGGTCGGTTGCCAGGCTCTGCCATGAAATACCCAGCCGTTGGCACATGGCACGCAAGGCCTCCCGATGAACCTCCATTTTGCGGAGATATTCCTTGCGCGCCGACCCGGGATCAATAAACAACGTCCGCCCGGACTCCACATCTTCGAACACCGCCGGGTGCTTGAAATCAAAATTCAACTCGGCCGGATCGAGCACCTGAATGATCAGAACTTCATGACCGCAGGCCGCCAGCGCGCTCAGGTTCTGGTCCAGCCGATCGAGCGGGGCCAGGAAGTCGGAGATCAAGACCATCAGGCCCCGTTTCCGGACGAGCTCGACAATTCGCTTGAGCGGCGCTCCGACGTCGGTCGCCCGGCCAGCGGCGGGTTTTTCCAAGGCGAGCATCAAGTGACGCAAATGCCCGGTGCGATGGCGCGCGGGAAGGTACTCGCGCACCTGTTCATCAAAAGTGAGCAAGCCAACGGCGTCCCCCTGCAGGTAAATGAAATAAGCCAGGGTGGCCGCAAGCGTGGTGGCATACTCGGCCTTGGTGTAGCCGACCGACCCGTAACTCATCGAACGACTCTGGTCGGCCAGCAAGTGGCAGCGAAGGTTGGTTTCGTCTTCGAATTTCTTGATGAAGAACCGGTCGGTCCGAGCAAAGACTCTCCAATCAAGGTGGCGGAGGTCGTCATCCGGAGTGTATTGACGATACTCGGTGAACTCCGCGGAAAACCCATGATATGGACTGCGGTGAATCCCGCTCCAAAACCCTTCAACGACCACCCGCGCGCGCAACTCGAGATTGCGGATGCTCATCAACGCCTTCGGATCGATGAACGAAGAGCTCGGCAACTTTGGACTCGACGCGGGAGCGATCATTATGCAAAGGGCGGTTTCACGGTCTCGAGCAGCCGCTTGATGACCGCTTCAACGGTGATCCCTTCAGCCTCCGCCCGGTAATTGAGAAGAATTCGATGGCGGAGCGTCGGGTCGGCGAGGGTCTGGATATCCTCGACACTCACGTGGGCTCGATTCTTTAGCAACGCCCGGGTCTTCGCGCCCAGGACCAGGAACTGTGCGGCGCGAGTCCCCGCTCCCCAGCTCACCCATTCGTTGATGAAGTCCGGCGTGCTGGCTTGACGCGGCCGCGAGGCCGCGGCCAGTTTCACGGCATAGCGCACAACCTCCTCGGCGACGGGCACCTTCCGGACGATTTCGTGAAAACGGAGCACATCTTCGCCGCCGAAGAGGGCCGTGATTTGGGGAGTGCTTTGGGCAGTAGTGCGCGTGACTACCTCCACTTCCTCGGTCTCGGGCAGATAATCCATGACCACATTAAACATGAACCGATCCAACTGAGCCTCGGGCAGCGGGTAGGTGCCTTCCATCTCGATTGGATTTTGGGTAGCGAGCACAAAGAACGGTTCGTCCAGGACGTGACGAACCCCGGCCGCGGTGACCTGGTGTTCTTGCATGGCCTCCAGCAGCGCCGCCTGAGTCTTCGGCGGGGTGCGATTGATCTCGTCGGCCAAGATGAGATTGGCGAACACCGGACCGCGCACGAAGGTCATTTTCCTGCCTTCACCAGTATCTTGCAGGATCTCCGTGCCCGTAATGTCGGTGGGCATGAGGTCAGGCGTGAACTGGATTCGCTGGAACTTCAGGTGAAAAATACGCGCAATCGTCTTCACCAGGAGCGTTTTGGCCAGACCGGGAGCGCCGGTGATCAAACAGTGGCCACCAGAAAAGAGGGCGATGAGGATTTGTTCGATCACCTCCTTCTGGCCAACGATAATCTTCGAAAGTTCGGCTTCAATCTGCGTCCGACCGCCGCTCAAGCGCTCCACGGTTGCCCGTTCAGCCTCGGTCGCGGATGAGGAATCTTCGCCAGGTTTGGTTTCTGCAATGGTGTTCATTAGTGGGTCATTAGGTAAAAAATGATATTGATGCCCAGAGGAAAGCCCCGTTTCTCGGAAAACTCGTGAAAAAAACCATCATCCTCCCCTTCCCGTTCCCAACTGTCGCCGTTGTCGCAATTGTGCGTGGCGATGACCATCATTCGGCCTTTGTCATCGAAGATGGCGCGAACGTGCATGTCGTGGGCCGCCCGGCCTTGACGATCGTAGTTGTCATAGTCATCGTGGTAACGTTCCCACGTCACGCCATAGTCGGGGCTGCCGGGCTCCAAGCTCCGGATCCCTTGCTGAATATTGGGCGTCTGGAGCTTGTTCTGCGGCCCTTTGAGGTCAAAAACGCAGTGGAAAAGCGCGTGCTCCATCGGCAACTCGGAGAACTCACGCTCAGGCAGGACTCGCTTGATGTTCCGCTCGAAGTTATCCCATTGTTTCTGACCCCAAAAGTCGTCTGCCATCAAGACGCCTCCGTTCAGCAAGTATTTTCGTAGAATTGGCACCTCTTCATCCTTCAACGCCAAACCACCCGGTTCCACCATATAGATCCAGGGATAGTCACGCAGGTCGGGGTCGGTTAAGCGCAGTACCCGTGCGTCAGAATCGACCTTCATCGAGGTCACTTGCTGGATACGATACGACAGATTAAGGTCGCTGTCGGGATAGTCGGTAATCCAGCCACGGCCGCTGGAAGTGACAGAAATTCCCGAACCGTTCGACGCTCGGCGATAAATAACCCGAACGAAGGTGAAGACATCTTTTTCAAACCCTGGTTCGTTCGTCCAGTTCGGAGTGCCGGTGCTGCCCGAGGCGGTCTCCCGGGCGGTGCGAACGCTATCGACATTCACCGGTACCTGCCCTTCCGTGTAAACGATCCCGGTATCTCCGCCACCCGCTCCCCAACGCCCTCGGCCGAAGCGCTGACCCAAAGCACCTCCCAACGTCAGCGTCAGGATCAGGATGACGAAGCCAACCCTTTTCATGGCGTCGATTCCACGCGCGGTGGGGCTTTGGCTTCGGGTTGGGACGCCGCGCGGTTGATGTCCAGCAACAGCCCCAACGCCGCCCGGTAGCGGGGCGCCTCCTCCAGGGCCTCGAGAACTTGCCGCCGGGCTGCGGGGTTCCCCACACCGTACAGGGCTCGGGCGAGTTGGAAATGCACCTCGGCGGGGTTGGGCGGGTCCAATTGAAGCAGGGCGAGATTGGCCTGAATGACCTGGTTAGTATTGCCGGTGTGCTGACTTGCCTCGGCCAACAGATGGTAGGGCGTTGGGACCAGAGGATCCACTGCCAGGCTCCGCTCAGCGTTCTGGATCACGACGGGCCAGGCGCCCGCCGCGACCTCCAACTCGGCCAAACGTAGATACGCCGCGTTTGCTTCAGCGTCCTGCGCGGCAAACCTGGACAGAACCTGGCGCTCGGCGTTGGTTTCGCCGAGCGCGCGATGAGCGGCCGCAAGCATCGCATACGCGCAATCGGGACCAGTCTGGGTGGGATAAAACTCGAGGAGCCGCTGCAAAGGAGCCTTGGCGGCCTCGAAATCTTTCCGTCCGATCAAGACTTTGGCGTGCTCCATCAGCGCATAGTAGTTGGTAGGATGCTGGGCCACCCACTTTGCCAACCCGCCTGGTCCCGGGTCGGCCGGCCCGAAAATAGAGTCGTCGGGTTGATTCGCGGAAGTAACTTCCTTGCCTTTCGGAACCGCAGCGGAGTTTGTCTTCGGTTGATCAACGAGTGTGGAAAGGAGTGGGGCCCGGTCGTGGGAAGACAGAAGTTCATCGATCTTTGGTTGTTCCCAATCCAACCCGGGAGCCATTTGTTCTGCCCGCTGGCGAACAAAGATTGAGAAGTCCTTTTCCAGGTCCTCCATCCGCACGGTGTGCGCCGCCATCGCCTGATTAACTTTGGTGCCCGTGCCGAGGTCGTGCAGAATTCCCTTCAATTGCTCCAAACCAAACTTTTGAACCACAAACTCGACGACGAGCGAAGATTGGTAGTAGGCGAACTGCAGATGAGTGGGGGTACGTGGGGCAAGAAACGCCGCGCTCAGCTTCGCTATGGGAGTCAATTCCCCGGCGAGTACCATTTCGCGGTAACGCGGATTCATGCGTTGTCCCCAGGTCGGGTCAGCCTGCTCCTCCTCGTACACCGAAATGCCTTCACTAAGCCACCGTGGCATCTCGTTGCGCGTCATCTGCAGGGTTACTACATGACAAAACTCATGCCACAACACGGCTTCCCAGTTCACCGAGTGGCCCGGGTGTGCGGCCGTGCTGTTGGCGGTAATCAACGGCCCGAAACAAACCCCGAGGTAGCCTGGGTTCCCGGGCATTCCAAACGTCCTCACCGCAAAGTCTTTTTGGTCGGGGAAGATTTCCACAAAGGTGGGGCGCTTCACCTCGAACCCATATTTTGCGCACAAATTGCTCCGGGCGCGCTCCAGCAGGTCTAACACCCTCGCTCCGTACAGGGCGGCCTCATGAGCTCCCATACGAACGATGAAGTTCGCATTGGTCAGTGTAGCAAATTTGGCCATCGTGTCGTGCAAGGTGGTCAGGTTGAACATCTCGACATCGTACCCGTCCTTTTTCTGCACTTCGTCGGCAAGC
>JANXQE010000815.1 GCA_025356925.1 Limisphaerales bacterium
ACGAACCGATTCAGGGATGAACCGCAGTACAGCAACGCCGTAAGCACGCGCCTGTCCGTTGCTACCGCCGATACGGGGGAATTGATTCAGGCTGCCTTTCGCGGGTTGAATTCCATCTTCCGCGAGGGCTACCGCTACGCCAAGGCTGGCGTCCTGTTGGGCGAGATCGTTCAGCGGGTAGCCCACACACCGCTCGAAGTATTCGTCACCCGCGAAATTTTTGCGCCGTTAAAGATGGTCGATACGGGGTACTTGCCGCCGGAAACCAAGCTGGGGCGCATCGCGCCCACCGAGGTGGTCGGGGGCAAGCCGTATCGCGGGATCGTGCACGATCCGACGGCGCGCCGTATGGGTGGAGTTGCCGGTCATGCCGGCCTCTTTACCACAGCGGCAGACCTGGCGCGCTATGCTCGCATGGTGCTGAATCAGGGCGAACTCGAGGGGGTGCGGATCTTCAAGCCGGAAACGGTTCAGCTCATGACCAGTGTCCAGACGCCACCCGGAGTTACCGCGCGCCGTGGCCTGGGGTGGGACATCGATACGGGCTACAGCGGGCCACGCGGGACCATCTTTCCGCTTGGGTCCTACGGCCACACTGGCTGGACGGGGACTTCGATCTGGATCGATCCTTTTTCTGAAACCTTTGTGATCTTCCTTTCTAACCGGAACCACCCGACCGAGGCTGGCAACGTCGGCGCGTTACGGAAGACGCTTGGGACGTTGGCGGCCGAGGCGGTGCCGGACTTTAATTTTGTTTACGTTCCAGGCGCCCTGGCGCCAGTGGCTGAGGCAGCCGCCCAGGCAAGACCATCCGCGGCACGAGAGCCAGCTTCGCAGTTGCGGACGATCGAGGGGATTGACGTGCTCGTGAGACAAAAGTTTGCGCCACTCAAGGGAATGCGTGTCGGCCTGGTCACGAACCACACGGGCCACGACCGGCTGCGGAACTCGACGATTGATTTGCTGATGCACGCGCCGGACGTCCAACTCAAGGCGCTTTTCAGCCCCGAACATGGGATCCGAGGAACCAAAGACGAGCGCCTTGGTGATACTGTGGACGAGAAAACCGGACTGCCGGTTTACAGCCTCTACGGGGAGACTCTTAAACCGACACCCGCACAAATCCAGGATCTCGACGCGCTCGTTTTCGACATTCAGGACGTGGGGTGCCGGTTCTATACCTACACCGCGACGATGGGCCTGGTAATGGAAGCGGCGGCGGAGAATGGGAAGAAATATTTCGTGCTGGACCGCGTGGACCCGATCAATGGACTGACCGTCGATGGGCCGATGCTGGCAGCCGACACAAGTTTTGTCGCCTATCACCGCGTGCCGTTGCGATATGGAATGACGATGGGGGAATTGGCCAGGATGTATCAAGCCGAGCGCCACTGCCCAGCCCAGCTTATCGTGATCCCGCTCGAGAACTGGCGACGCGACGCGTGGTTCGATGAAACCGGGTTGCCCTGGACGAATCCGTCCCCGAACATCAGGAATCTGGTCGAGGCGGCACTCTACCCGGGTATTGGGTTGCTCGAGACTGCCCTGTCAGTCGGGCGCGGCACCGACACGCCTTTTGAAGTCGTCGGCGCGCCGTACGTGGATGATGTCCGACTGGCGGATGAGTTGAACCGATCTGAGCTGAGAGGGGTGAGGTTTGTGCCGATCCAGTTCACGCCGGATTATAGCATCCATAAAGGGGAGATGTGCCGCGGGGTTTCTATCCTGTTGACGGATCGCGAAGCTTGCCATTCAGTCGATGTCGGCTTGGAGATCGCTGAAACACTTTATCGGCTCTACCCCGACCACTTCGATCCGGAAAAGATCGAGCGCCTGCTTGGCCACCCGGCGACCCTGGAGGCCATCAAAGTCAACAAGCCGCTCAAAGAAATCCACGCCCTGTGGCAAAAGGATCTCGATGAATTTCAAAAGATCCGGTCGAAATACTTGCTGTACTGACGGAGGGGGTGCCAGTCGCGAGCGGTGCTGACGGCGGTGGAATTCAGTTCTCCCGGGCGAACACCCAGTCGAGGCTTTCATTCTTCATGCTGAGCCGGTCGCCCTCGACTGAGGCGGGCAGGTCCTGACTCGAGAGCGTTACGAGATACTTGCCGTTGGCTTCTTTCCATTGTCCGGGAACGTTTTGCACGGAGGGCGCAACTGCCCCGACGGCGGCCGCTGCCGGCGAGAATTTCAAGGGCGGGGCACTCCTGAGGGTGACCTGGTTATCGGGTTTGGCGATCAATTCCGTTTTGCTGAAAGTCGCTTCAAGGAGCCGGCGCACGCGTTGCATCTCGATCGAAGAGATATTGGGCTTGGCACGACGGATGGCGTTGACGGCGGCATTCGGGTCGAATCTCCAGCGCCCTAGTATTTTAATGGGATCATATTGCGGCGATCTCCCGGTGGCTAGGTAAGTGCGCACATCCCCGAGGTTGGGCTCGGCGGCACTCCAAATGGTCTTGAGCAGCTCGGGGTTTTGCCGAATTCCCTGGAGCTTCGGATTGTCGAGGAGGTTCATCACCGGCTCCATCCCCGCCCAGAGCTGCATGAAGTCTTTGTCCGTACCCAAATCCTGAAACTCGGGTTGCTCGCCCAGCCCAAGGAAGCCCGGGTAGTTGACCAATCGGGCCTCGAGCAGCGGGTTGCGATAAATCAACGCCCCCAGGTCCGCCATCTCGAAATCGTGCTCGGGGAGCGAATCAATGGAGCGGGCGACCTTGACGAAACCGGTCGCATGAAGGTCGCGTCCCATGACATTTAACAGGCGCATCCACCTCGGGTCACTGTCGGAGCTGGCAAGTTGGAAGGTCAGGTAACTGGGAACATAAATGACAAAGGAAAGGAGGACGAGATAGGCAGCGCCATTGAGCAGGCCCAGGCACAATCCCAAGCGGCGGTTCAGCCGTTCCCACAACGCCAGGCGCAGTTCGCCGGCGTGGTATTTATAATGGACATCCGCCTTATGATGCGCGGCGGCGGCGGCGATTTTAAAGATTACCGAGAACAGGACGAAGACGAGCAGCGGTCCGATCGCCCAAACCAAAAGTGGATCTTTGAGCCCCAAGTGCCCTAACAGGCGGCCCAGAAGGTGGCCGAGCGGCACGGCCAGGCACGCGCCGAACAAGATGCCGAAAAAAGAAAACGCAACCCGGATCGCTCCCTGCCGATATCCAAGCCCCGCCACCGAAGCCAGCAGAACCAAAGCTAACACCCAAATCGTCATGGCCTAGAATTAACGAGGTCCAGCTTGAAAAAGCACGAAGAAAATGCACCGGTCTGGGCGCGGGTAAAGGAGGCACCGCCTCGAGTTTGGTCACCGGTGCCACTCGACTAGTCGCCCAGGCGGTTGCGGCGAACCCGGCCTCACCCACCATCAGCGCCGTATTCCTCGTAAACGTCCGCACGATCATCAGTGCCTGGACGCGCAAAACCTAATCTCTCCTGGAAACGTCGCCGGGATTCCGAAGGTTTTGGAGTGCGCCAGTCTTGTGGCACTTTTCGGTCGCCCGACGACCGAAAGCGGCGCCGAGCCGCCGCACTCCAAAACGCTTCGCGACCAACGAGCGGGAGCCGTTTCCTCGGTTCATGGTTACAATGCCTGCAAAAAATCGAAAGGACGCTTCCCATCGCTGCCAGCCTATGAGAGGCCGCTCACTGCCGGATCGCACTGAACTATTGGGTTGCCTGACCTTGCCAGTCTGATTTAAGACTTCTCGACTGATTTGAGCGCGCACACCTCCATTGCAAGAGTCCTGGGTCGCATTCCGAACCGCTTGGCGCTGGCCGGGGGCTGGATCGATCAGCCGTTTGTCTCGCGTCACAATCCGGACCCTCCCGGCTCCATGGTGGTGGTGAGCCTGGAACCGACCTTTCGCGTCATGGATCGTGCCGGCTGTGCCAGCGGCACTCGAGTTGTGGCGAAGGAACTCTGGAAGGGGCGGCTGCCGACCCGGCCTCCTGCTGAGTTGGTTCGCGAACTGTATCGCGCTGAGAACCATGGAAAATCGCAACCGAGTGGTTCCCAGGATATGATTGGGCTGGTTTACCCTGGCATCAACCGGCTGGATTACGACTTTGGCGCGAGCGGTGGGGTCTTTCCCTCCAGGATCGAATCGCTGAATGCCCCCGGCACCGCCCGCTGGCTCGAGGGCGTGCTCTACCTGATCCCGATCGAGCCTCGGCCAGAAGGATATAATCCGCTTGGGGAAAAGCATCTCGATCCACGTTGGATCAGCCGGTTGGGGCGCTCCGGCAAGGACTGCTTCGAGGCGGTTCGCCAAAGGAATTTGGAAAAGCTGGGCGAATCCATGAATGAGTGCATGGTTTGCTGGGAAAGGATCCTGCCGCACACGATTAGACATCCAACAATTAAGACCGACCTGAAGGCCATTCTGCAAGCGTACCAACGCCACTACCCAGGCGCCATGTACTCAGGTTGCGGCGGGGGCTACCTCTTCGTGGTCTCCGATCATGCTGTCCCTGGGGGATTCCAAGTGAAAATACGTGTGTCCAACGGATCCGGGGTCGCTCGAAGGAGTAAGCGTTAAACAATGTCAATATCTGTTGCCACCGTCGGCGCATTCGATGATCTGAGCTCCCGGCACGTCCGGTTGTTGGAGCAAGCCGCCCTGCTTGGACCCGTAACGGTTTTGCTTTACTCGGATGAGGCGATCCTCGCGGCCACGGGAACGGGCCCGAGATTTCCCTTGGCTGAGCGGCTGTATTTCCTCCGAGCCCTGCGCTGTGTCACCGCAGTGGTGCCTTTGAGCGGACCGGTGGTTGTCGAGGCATTGCCGATCGTTGAAAACTTTCAACCCGCGGTTTGGGTGGTTGACGCAGGCCAGTCCAACGAGCGTCGCCGGCAGTTTTGCGCGAAACACGGATTGGAGTACCAGGTGTTGGCTCCGGAGCATCTGCACGGTTTTCCCGAACGACCCTCTGAGCCGACCGCGCCGGGTCGGAAAAAGGTGGTGGTGACCGGCTGTTATGATTGGTTGCACTCAGGTCATGTGCGTTTTTTTGAAGAGGTCAGCCACTTCGGGGATCTGTATGTCATTGTGGGTCACGACGCCAACATCCGGTTACTCAAAGGCCAGGGACACCCGTTGCTCTCGCAACAGGAACGCCGGTACATGGCCGGCTCGATTCGTTACGTGGCGCAGGCCTTGGTTTCGACCGGAGAGGGCTGGCTCGATGCGGACCCGGAGATCCAAAAGATCAAGCCCGACATTTATGCCGTGAACCAGGATGGAGACAAGGGGGGCAAACGCGAATACTGCTCCCGGATGGGTATCGATTACCGGGTGCTCAACCGGATCCCGGCGCCCGGCTTGCCTCAACGCTCGAGCACGGATCTGCGTGGATTCTAATCAAACCAGACATGGCACGCATAACCCAACGGAGATCGTTCAGGCGGGCTTTCCACCCACCCGGTCCTGCCCTGAATCCTAATCTCAACCGGACTCTCTCCTGATCCAGGAATGAGCCGTTTGCAAAATAGACCGACAGAGTTCCACCCCAATCAAAACCCCCGCATGAAAATCACGCTGCCACTTCTGATTACCGTGCTCGCGGCCAGTCTCCTTAACGGTCAGACTGCCTCGGTTGCGCCAAACCTGTCGCTCCCAATCGCGCCAGGATCCTTCCAGCCGACGATGGAATCGCTAACCAACTACCATTGTCCGGATTGGTTCCGGGACGCCAAATTCGGCATCTGGGCGCACTGGGGCCCCCAGGCCGTCCCGATGGACGGGGATTGGTATGCGCGTCAGATGTATGCCCAGGGACACGCTCAGTACAAGGATCACCTCGAGCATTATGGCCATCCCTCGACGAACGGCTACAAGGACATCGTCCCGCTGTGGAAAGCCGAAAAATGGGAGCCGGATCGGTTGATGGCGCTTTACAAGCGTGCCGGCGCCAAATATTTCGTCAGCATGGGGTCGCATCACGACAATTTCTTCCTCTGGAACTCCAAGCTCCATCGCTGGAATGCGGTCAACATGGGCCCACACCGGGATGTGGTTGGCGCCTGGCAAAAGGCGGCGTTGAAAAACGGATTGCGATTTGGTGTTTCCGAGCATCTGGGCGCCAGTTTCACCTGGTTCCAGGACAGCCATAAATCCGACCAGACCGGGCCCTTGGCCGGGGTGCCTTACGATGGCGCGGATCCAAAGTATGAAGATCTGTATCACTTTCCCGCCGAGGCGGGCGACACCGGCTGGTACAGCACCAACCCGCGCTGGCAGCAGATGTGGTTCAACGAAATCCAAGAGCTGGTGGACAACTATCACCCTGATTTGCTCTACAGTGATGGCGGAGTGCCCTTCGGCAATGAAGTCGGCCGCAGCTTGATCGCGCATCTTTACAACTCCAATGCCCAACGGCATGCCGGCAAGCTGGAGGTGGTGTATAACTGCAAACAAAAATCCGAAGGCCGGTGGGTGGAAGACCTCGAACGCGGGGTGATGCCCGGAATTAATCCTTACCCGTGGCAGACGGACACGTCGATCGGTGATTGGTTTTACAACCGCAATTGGAAGTTCCGCCCGGTGAGCTGGACCATCCACATGCTCGTGGACATCGTGAGCAAGAACGGCAACCTGCTCCTCAACGTGGTACAACGGCCCGATGGCTCGCTCGATCCCGAGGTCGAGCAGATGTTGAAAGAGTTGGCCGACTGGGCGGCGATTCACGGCGAGGCTATCTATGCGACCAGGCCCTGGCTGGTTTACGGCGAGGGTGGCGTGCGCACCAAGGGCGGCCATTTCCACGAAGACTTTAAGTACACCGCCGAAGACATCCGGTTCACCACCAAGGGCGATGCCCTTTACGCCATCGCGCTGGGTTGGCCGAGCAATGGCAAATTAGTCGTGAAATCCCTGGCGAGCAGCGGCCAGGGCAAAATCCGCACCGTCAGCCTCCTTGGCTCGAGGGAGAAACTAACCTGGACCCAAACTTCGCAGGGTTTGGAGGTCACCTTGCCGCCCCAACAGCTATCGCCATACACCTGCGCCCTTCGGATTAAGGGCACGGACCTTAAGCCGGTGCCGGTCCCGGAGGAAGCCACCGTCATCGGGCCGGATGCAAAAGGCGAGCTGGTGCTATCCGCCGACTCCGCTGAAGTTCACGGCGATAAACTCAACACCGAAGACCGGGACGGGCAAATGAACCTGGGTTTCTGGGATAACCCCGGGGAGTGGGCGTCCTGGAGCGTCCGAGTGGACAAGCCTGGCAAGTTCAATCTCAGTGCTTCGGTTGCAACCGTCAACGAGGGAGTGGAGTTGTTGATCGTTGCTGGGTCCAGCCAGGCTGCGGCACGCCTCCCCGCCACGGGCGACTGGGGTGCGTTTAAGATGATCGACCTTGGCCAGATCGAGCTTACCAGGGCGGGGGGGCAAACCATCGATGTCCGGCCCACGGACCCGTCGACCTGGAAGGGGATCAACCTGCGGTTCGTTCGGCTAACCCCGGCGACTCATTGACCTGGGAACGCCGGCCTCCTGCCGGCTTTGGAATAGCGCGGGCATCCTCAATGCTGTTTCCGCTGCCTTCCCTCGCGATTGGGGCGGCCACGAACAGGGTAGCCCGGTACGACTGCCTTTCTACGTTCTGCATTCGATATGGGGGGGTTGGTCCGCTCTGCTAACCCGAAAACCTCCGTGGCGAACCCCGCTTTCGACCAACCGGGCGTGCCGGAAGCACGAGGGCTAGCGGCTTATTTCCGCGGATGGAGCGCCTCGGAGTAATCCTTCGGTGCTGAGATGTTCGTCAATATCGGGCCAATAAATTCCATAACCGGCTGCGCAGCGCCTCCACTTAAGAGCGCGTGGGCACGGCCTCGAGTGCAGCATGGTGGTTCGCCAGCCTAATTCGTTCAAGGCGTCAGAGACTGCCCGGCCTCCGGAGCCCCGCGAGGGGCGGCAAGATAATAGCCCAGGGCAAGG
>JANXQE010000002.1 GCA_025356925.1 Limisphaerales bacterium
GAGCAATTTCACTAGAACATTAGACCAACCAAACCAAACCAGACCATGAACAGAATCCATCGAGAACAACTCCTGCAACAACTCAATTGGCGCTACGCCACCAAACAGTTCGACGCGCAGCGCAAGATCAGCCCCGAAGACTGGTCAACCCTTGAAGAAGCGCTGGTTCTGACGCCGTCGTCTTTCGGACTCCAACCGTGGAAATTTGTAGTTGTCGCCGACCAGCAAACCCGCGAGCAACTGGTGGGTGCATCCTGGGGCCAGAGACAGGTAGCGGACGCCTCGCACTTGGTTGTGCTGGCCGCGAAACAGGATTTAAACGAACGCGACGTGAATGCCTACATTCAACGCATCGCCGAGGTCAGGGGAGTCGCGAGCTCCAGCTTGGATGGCATGCGCGAACTGATGGTAGGCAGCTTGATCCAGGGCATGGACGTCAAGGCACGGACCGCGTGGGCCTCGCGCCAAGTGTATATCGCGCTCGGCAACCTTCTTAATAGCGCCGCTTTGTTGGGAATCGACGCCTGCCCGATGGAAGGAATCGAGCCGCAGAAATATAACGAAATCCTTGGCCTCACCGCCCGAGGCTTGTCGGCGGTCGTCGTCTGCGCTCTCGGCTATCGCGCAGCCACGGATAAGTACGCGTCGCTCAACAAAGTGCGTTTCACGAAACAGGAAGTTCTCGTCAACATCTGAGGAATGGTATGTTCACCTGGATAATTGTTATAACAGTGCTATCGATACTTTACGGGCTGGCGTGGCATAACCAACCAGCCAAACATCGTGCGGGCCGAGCTTCTGAGACAAACAGAGCCTGAGAAATTCTTGATCCGAAATCTGACGGCGGGCCAAAGCTCTGAAAATCAGAAAACCAGCTAATTCCATGCTCGTGCGGCGGCGACCAACCTCGATCTCTTAATGCATGCGTTTTTGCCAGATGATACTCGTGTCGACCAGGTGCGGCTGCGCAGCCGGGACTTGCACCCGCTGATCAACTTTTACCAGGGACTGCTCGGGTTGCATATCGCACCAGGAAGCGGTGACGAAATCGGCCTTTCCGCGCATGAGCTTGCGCCTCCGCTACTCGTACTCGCAAAGGACCCGGCTGCCGCAGCGCCTTCACCTAACGCCGCAGGGCTTTTTCATCTGGCTATCCGCTATCCAGACAGAGCCTCGCTGGCGCGGGCTTGCCTTCAGCTAATGAAGCGCCGCTATCCCCTCGAAGGCGCTTCCGATCATGTCGTGAGCGAAGCGCTCTATCTCAGCGACCCCGACGGAAATGGGGTGGAGCTGTATGTGGACCGGCCGCGGTCACAATGGATTTGGCGAGACGGCCAAGTGGCGATGGCGACCCAGGCTCTGGATCTCGATGATCTGTTGGCAGCCGCGAGCGATCCATTAGCCAGCAGTAAATCGACGTCTCCACTCGACCTCGGTCACATTCATTTGCGAGTCGCCGACCTGGCTCAGGCCGAACGCTTTTACCACGAGTTCCTTGGGCTCGCGGTGACGCAACGCTCCTATTCGGGCGCATTGTTCTTATCCGCGGGCGGGTACCACCACCGCATTGCGGTTAACACGTGGGGCTCCCCTGGCCCGGCACGGCCTAACACTGTCGGTCTGATTTCATATCGGTTGGTCGTCCCGGTGCCAGAAATTCTCTATTGCCTCAAAAATCGTGCGCCTTTGATGGGATACGAGAGTGAAGCCATCTCGCGCCCGGGTGAGCCGGAATTGCTTCGGTTGAAGGATCCAAACGGAAACTGGCTGGAGGTTCAGGCAGCGGAAGCACGAGGCAAAACGCCGGCCCAGCGTTAACGAGCAGCGGGAAGGTTGTTCGGAGACTCGCGGAGCTCGTCCTTACCGGTTTCGGTGCTACGGGTCACGCATAACAAGCGCGAGCGCGAATCCGTCGTACCCTTTGCTGCCGACGGTTTGGATCACCGTCGCGGTGACCCGAGGCTCGCTGCCGAGCAAATGTATGAACCGGCGCATGCCTAGAATGCTGGGGTCCGAACTGTCAGTCGCGATTAACTCACCTTTTCGGACGACGTTATCCACGATGATGAGGCTGCCCCGGCGCGTGAGCTTCAGCGCCCACAGGAAGTAATCGGGAGTATTCGCTTTGTCAGCGTCAATAAAGACAAGATCGAATGGTCCTTTCCCCTCGGCCTGGAGTTGCGGCAACGTCTCCAGCGCCGGTCCCACGCGCAGCTCTACAACCTTCAGCAAGTGGGCGCGTGCCAGGTTGTCACGTGCCACTTGGGCGTGCTGCGGACTCACTTCGAGGGTGACCAGACCGCCGCCCCGAGGTAGTGAGCGCGCCAGCCAAATGGTGCTGTAACCACCAAGGGTCCCGACCTCAAGGATCGTGTGTGCGTGGTGGACCTGCGCCAACAGCTGCAAGAGTTTGCCCTGGCTCGGCGAGACCTGGATTGGCGGCAGCCCGGCAGCAACGCTCGCATCGAGGGCCGCGTCCAGCACCGGATCCGGGGGGATTAGCTCCTCACTCACGTAATGGTCGACAGCTGTCCATTGTTTCTGGCCACGGTTCATAAGCTCAAAGATGCAAAAGCACGGGCGCCGGGAAAAGCATTTTGGCATCAGAACGGCACATGCCCCGCGCAATGCGGTCCTGCAGGTCAAGCCGGACAACCGTCAGGAAGGAAAAGCTCCCGCGAGTCCCCAATGGCCTTTACCTCGCGGTTCTGATCAGTTCTTCTTCTGCAATGTGCGCAGGTCAACATCCGCTGCACGGCTGTAAACCGGGATGCGAGCCGAGAGCGCATCGAATCCGAGGAAGAATCCGGCGGAGTTGGGAGCTTTGCCGACGCACTCAAACCGTAAAGTGTGCGGCCCAATTGCCAGCTTATTGATGCCGAGCTTATGCTCTGTTGGCGTGACGTCAGGCGCGTAGAGGTTGAGCCGCCCCAATTCTTTTCCGTCCAGTTTAACCTGATAGGTACCGTAGTCCCATGAGTGAACCATCTTCGCCGAGAGTGCGGCCGTCTGCTCTTTATCGATCTGGAAAGCGACCTCCACCCAACCCTGAGTGTCGTTTGGCTTGAACCAAAGCTGCTTGCCGTCGGTCACACCGCCGAGCGATTGCACCTCAACCGGTTGGTCAGAGTGCTTCGAGGTAGCGACAGCCTCATGGCCCTTCACCAGAATGCGCTCGCTAAAAGGCAACCGCTCCGCGCCCGGGGGCAGCGCGGCCCAGCGTTTGTGCGGCTCGGTCTGATACCAGAACGCAACGCTGGACATTAAGTCATCCCGCTCGATGAACCCGTCGAACTTTCCGTCCGGAAACACCTCCGAGCCCTTGTGCTCGATTTCGACGCGCAACGATTTTCTGAACACAACGGGGTCGGGAATGTGAAAGCGATAAGCTGTGCCTCGGTCTCCGGTTTCGAAGCCTTCCCACAGTGGGGTGCCATAGAACGGGCCCGACTGCTCACGGAAACCCCAGCCGTCACAAAAATAATCTTCAGTGCCGGTCCCGCGCAGGCTGGGCTCTTTTTCACCGTCGATGAAGAAGAAATCATCTCCTTCGCCATACCAGCCGGGTGAAACCAAATAAACACTTTGAATCGTGCCAACGTAATGGCCGTGGCCTTCGAGGTCGGCTAACAGGTAATTCTGCCCCATTACGCAAGGGTACTCCTGGCGGTACATAGCGTGAAAGTAGGCGCTGTCGCTCGACAGAGATCGATGCTTCTGCCAATCGATATAGTAGTAAAAAGCTCCGCAGCGTTTCTCGCTCTCGTTGGTCACGGTGAGCCGCGCCTTCTTTTTGAATGGCATTGGCCAATAGCAGTTGCGTCCCCGACCGTCCGAACTGACGCGAATGGGCAGCGAAGTGAACGGTTTGTCCACGCCATGACCGATCCCGAAGAAATCGCCGATCGGACATTCCACGCTGGGATGGTCTTCGTCGTCCCAGTACATCCGCAGGGTTAACAGACGTGAATAAAACGGGTCGTCGTGCGCGATGGTGCACCAGATGTGCACGATCTGGCCCGGACCATCAAGTGTCGCCAGGGTTAGGGTGGCACCGGGCGCGATGCCGCGCGCATCAGCATTCCCGTTCCGCCAGTCCGGGTCAGACGACGAGGCACGCATCGTCTGAAACTCTTTGAGCTTGTCGAGGCCAGCCAAGGGATTGCCAGAATTCAGTTGGGCTGTTGCGTTCAGGGTAAGGAATGCCAACACCGCCATCAGCGAACAATGGGAAATTTTCACAGACGGATTCTATGCGCCGACAGGCCGATGGCCAATACCAATGAGCGAGAATTGGTCCAACATCGGGGCATCACGCCCCGTTGGGGCGCAACGGGTCTTC
>JANXQE010000026.1 GCA_025356925.1 Limisphaerales bacterium
CCCCAATTTCGCGTTTACTTCGGCAATACAACGGAGTCGATAACGTGAATGACTCCATTGCTAGCAGCCACGTCCGTTTTAACTACCTTGGCATCGTCAACACTGACGCCCCCAGAGGAAACTGTTACCGTGAGGGATTGACCGTTCACGGTCTTGGCTTTCATCGGTTTGACGTCCGAGGCCATTACTTTTCCGGCCAGGACGTGATAGGTTAGAACGTTGACCAGTTTGGACTTATTCTCAGGCTTGAGCAGAGTTTCCACTGTGCCTTTGGGCAGCTTGGCGAAAGCTTCATCGGTTGGTGCGAAAACCGTAAAAGGTCCGGGACCCTGCAGAGTTTCGACCAGGCCCGCTGCTTTCACGGCGGCGACCAGGGTGCTGAAAGTGCCGGCGCTGGAAGCGACGGCGACAATGTCATTTGATGTAATTGTAGTCATAATCATTTAAGTTAATTTTATTATCGGTTGGAGTTTACTGGGGTGAGTATCAGGACTTGGGCAGAACCACGGTGTCGATGACGTGAATGACGCCGTTGCTGGCCGCCACGTCAGTCTTGACCACTTTGGCGTTGTCCACCGTCACGTTGCCGTCCTCTACCTTAATGCTCAGTTCCTTGCCGTTGACGGTTTTGACCTTCATGGTTTTAATATCCGCCGCCATGACTTTCCCGGGCAGGACATGGTAAGTCAGGATGGCCACGAGCTTTTCCTTGTTTTCTGGCTTGAGCAGGTCGTCGATAGTGCCTGGCGGCAGTTTCGCGAAGGCTTCATCCGTCGGAGCGAAGATCGTGAATGGCCCTTTGCCCTGGAGCGTCTCCACCAGACCAGCCGCTTTAACGGCGGCAACGAGGGTTTTGAAGCTTCCGGCCCCTGAGGCGACGACCACAATGTCGCCGGGAGTAGCCGGCTCATCGGCCGCTACGGCTAAGGGCAGAGTGAAGGTCGAGGATAACAGGGCGGTTAGACTGAGTATTCGTGCAATTTTCATTTTGTGTTGTTTGTTTTTGATTTTCGTGTTTTAATCGGACATTCACTTCGAACGCAGTCGGTCTGGCAAACCGGCATTCTATCCGCCGCCGTTCTGACCTGCTCCGAAATGCGCATCCGGGTTTCATGTTGCTTTCACGTTCAACTTGCCGCACTGCAGCACCTGAACATGTAGAGAATATGTAGAAGAGTTGTGTAATGTCAATAGTTTGTCTCAAATTATTTTACACAGATAAAAAATGCGAGATTCGAGGCAGAATAGGGCTTGTTTGGCTTTTTGTGACTAAATATTTGGGTTGAGAGAATTCTTTTCTTGCAGTTCTCGGGAGTAATGTATAATTATTGTGTAATATATGGCTGATGCTCATCATCCCATTCAGTTGGTCGCTCGCCTCACCGGATTGAGCGCCTACGTCATTCGAATTTGGGAACAGCGTTACAAAGCAGTGGAGCCGGAGCGCACGGATACTAACCGCCGCCTCTACTCGCAGCGGCAGATCGAGCGCCTGACTCTGTTGCGCGACGTTACCCAGGCAGGCCACAGCATCGGCCACGTGGCGAAACTATCCACCGAGAAGCTGCGTGAACTTGCCGCCGAATCTCCCCGTAACAATCGTCTTGCCGCGCGCCCCGTTACAGAAGCGCCAGCAACCGGATCGTTCCTCAACGAGTGTGTTGCTGCCGTAAAGTCGCTCGATGCCCGCGCCCTGGACGACACGCTTAAACGCGGAGCAACTGCATTGGGAGCGCTCGGATTGTTGCAACACGTCTTGGCGCCTCTCGCGCAAGAAATCGGAGATTTATGGCGCGAGGGTACCCTCACGGCCGCCCACGAACATTTCGGTACGGCGGTGATTCGGGTCTTCCTGGGAAACGCGGCCAAGCCGTTTGGCCCGATGGACCATGCGCCAGTCCTGGTGGTGGCCACGCCGGCCGGTCAGGCTCACGAACTGGGCGCCCTGCTGGCGGCGGCCACAGCGGCGAATCTCGGCTGGCGGGTCACCTATCTTGGGGCGAGCCTGCCGGCCCCGGAGATTGCTGGCGCCGCGAAGCAAAACCGAGCACGGGCCGTCGCCTTGAGCCTGGTGTATCCCGAGGATGACCCGCGGCTGGAGGAGGAGCTTACGGGTCTCCGCGAGTCACTGCCTCCGGGAGTCGCGCTCCTCGTCGGCGGAAGAGCCATGCCGGCCTACCGCGACGTCCTCGCGAAGGTTGGGGCGGTGCAGGTGAGAGATTTGGCCGACCTCGGGTCGACCCTGGACAGACTGCGCAAACCTGCAGCGAAGGCCAAATGATGAAACTGCTCTTTGCCCCCAACATTGGCAGCCAAGGGCGGCTCCTCCGTGGATTTGGCTCCCTGGGACTGTTCGTCAGCGCCTGGTTCGCCTTCGACTTCGCAAACTGGCTCGGAATCCTGGTGGCCGTCTGCGGCGGGTTCTTATTGTTCGAGGCCTTGCGCGGCTGGTGCGCTCTGCGCGCCTGCGGTATCAAAACAAGACTTTGAGCAATCGGCCTCATGAACGAATTTACTCTCCAGGTTGAACTGTGGCTGCCTCGCGCGCGCAGCGAAGTCTTCCGCTTTTTCGCGGATGCGGGAAACTTGCAAACCATTACGCCTCCCGGGCTGAAGTTCGAAGTCCTCACGCCGGCCCCTGTTGTTTTGCGTCCCGGCACCCTCATTGATTATCGCATCACGGTCCACGGTCTTCCCATCCGCTGGCGCACGGAAATCGCAGAGTGGGATCCGCCGCATCAGTTCGTGGACGTTCAATTGCGCGGCCCTTACACTTTGTGGCGCCACACGCACACCTTCGAGGAGAGCGATGGCGGCACCCTCTGCCGTGACCGCGTCCGCTATCGCCCGCGCGGTGGCGCGCTCGTTCACTGGCTCTTCGTGCGCCGCGATGTCGAACGAATTTTCCAGTATCGGCAGCAGCGCCTGCAGGCGCTCTTCGGCGCCACGACCAACGCGTCGGCTTATTTCGCCAGCAACCGATAGTTCATCAAGGCGATGACCGCAGATAACACGAGCAAAGCCAGCGAGGGCAACATTTTGAACACCGGGTTCTTCGCCCGCCGATGAGTGACGAGAGCTGCTCCCATGGGCATGGCGATTCCGAGGCCACCCACCACTGCGAGTGGACGACGCGCAATTCCAATCAATAACATTAACGCGAAGGTCAGATTCAAAATACCAACTATGTCCCTCAACCAGTCGGGTATTCCAGCCTGCTCCCCGCGTGTTCGCCGGGGATGCTTTAGGTGGTCCGCGCGTTGAAGGAGCCGCATTGCCGGGCCTGGCGGCCGGCTCCGTGGTGGCGGAGTTGCTGCGAGTAACCACAAGCAGCGATTGGCAAGTGATGGCCTACACCCGAACGCAAATGCCTTGCACCTTGACCGTGGCGCTGCCGGCCGCGGCTTCCGGCTTCTGGCCGAGAATTTGGATTTGAGCATGCAATTCTTCAACCATTACTCCGCGCCCATCCTCGCGGCACTGTTGCTGGCGGGCGGGCTGTCGCTCGTGTTACGTCGTGGTGGCAAGATGCGCCACTGGCTGATCTTGGGCGGGGCAATAGTGGCCCTCGGAGCTGCGTGGTTGGTGTTCCGGCCGGTGGCAAGGCCGGCACCAACAGTTCTCGCCGGCCGGCCAGTGCTGTTGGAAGTGCAATCGCCCTACTGCCTCGGATGCGTCGCGATGAAACCGGTAGTAGACCGGGTGGAGCAGGAGTTGCGTGGCAAGTTGGTTGTGCGCCGGGTGGACATCCAAAGCGCCGAGGGACACAAACTGGCGGATCGATACGGGATCGAACTGACGCCGACGTTCATTTTCTTGGACACCGCTGGCAATGAGCAATGGCGCAGCGTCGGCCACCTCGGTGTCGCGCGGGTCCGAGCCAGCTTGTAGCCATTGGCAAAAGAAAGTGACTCTGGCGAGCCTGGTTCCCCGGACCCGCCCACCGCCCACACGCTAGGCGGCGATGTGGCGCCAGCAGAACCGACGCTAGGATTAAACGTGGTCCAAGGGGGCCTCTGCCTCCACGCGGCAATAGCAACACTGTTCAAGGTGCTTTTTTGGCCATCCTTCGCTGGTTCCTG
>JANXQE010000066.1 GCA_025356925.1 Limisphaerales bacterium
GTGACATTTGACGCAATTAGGCGTAACTTGTCGGGACCTATATGAAGCGCCAGACCTTGTGGAAATGGAGCCTGGGGGTGAGTTCGACGATTTTCCTGCTGGCAGGCACCAGCCTCCAAACCGCCGCTGAGCCCTCGAAACCGGCAGGCGGCCCAAGCCCAATTCTGGCAGCCCAGCAGCCGGCGCCCATGGAGGTTGTCGCTGAAGAGGGAGTACCGGCTGCGCCTGACACTGATGCTGCGGCAAAGCTGGTCTCGGAGGACAAACCTTTGCCGGCCAACATCAAACCGGGCGGTCCGATAGCTGAGGTGGTCAAGCTCGCCAACTCGGGCCTGGACGCGTCGGTCATGCTCGCGTTTGTGACGAATTCCACCCGTGCCTTTAACCTCGGCGCGGAGGAGATCATTTACCTCAACGACATTGGGATTCCTGGCGGTGTGGTCACCGCCATGCTTCAGCATGACCAGACGTTGAAGACCTCATTGGCGGTCTCCGCCGGGGGAGCCCCCGCGGCCCAGGAACCGCCCGCGCCTCAAACCGCTCCAGCACAGAATTTACAGCTTTCCGTCAACGGCCCGACCCCGGAGCAGGTGGCTCCGCAGCCCGGCGAGGGTAGCGCTCCGTATGCGGCCGAGGCGCCGCTGACACCGCCAGACCCTGGCTCCGATGAGATGTTCTATGACTCGCTGTCACCCTACGGGAATTGGGTGGATGTGGACGGCTACGGCCGCTGCTGGCAACCGACCACGGTGGTAGTTAACCCAGGTTGGCAGCCTTATTTCGATTGCGGCCATTGGGTGTATTCGGACTGCGGCTGGTACTGGCGCTCGGATTACTCCTGGGGTTGGGCGCCGTTCCATTATGGCTCCTGGTTCCGCCACGGACACCTGGGTTGGTGCTGGGTACCGGGAAGAGTATGGGGACCGTCCTGGGTCTCCTGGCGGTATACCGACCATTGTTGCGGCTGGGCTCCATTGCCACCAGGGACGCGGTTCACGGCAGGAGTGGGGCTAACGTTCCATGGCCACCGTGTTGGCGAGCGCGATGACCTCGGTTTACGCCCGGGGCATTACCATTTCGTCGGCTGGGATCATTTCCACGACCGCCAACTGCGGCCGGGCAGTTTGCCTCCGCAACAGGTCGCGCGGGTTTATGCGACCTCTACCGTGGCGACCCGGATTAGTGGAGATGATCGCACAATCATCAATAATGGTCTCCCGGTCTCTCGGGTTGCGGCCGCCACCCACCGGCCAATCCACACGGTTGCGCTGCGAGACTCAAGCGAACCTGTCGGCGGCGGTCGCGCCGAACGGATTGAAGCCAGCGGACACACTCTGGCGGTTTATCGACCCGATCCCTACCTGTCTTCGCGCCTTCCTTCCCACGAACAGGGAGGGGGCTTGCCGGGGGCCATCAAGCCTTCTTCGACCCAGAGCGCGCCTGGGGCTCCGCGCGGCGGGAATGGAAACACCCACCGCTCCTCTGACGATTCCAGGAACGATGGGCGGCTAGCCACGGGCCAGGCCGCTCCACTCATTCTGAAAGGCCCACAATCTTCCGCGCTCAAAGAATCCCCGCCAGCTCACTCCCTGGTGGTCACCGGCAGGGGGCAAGGGAACCAGGCTCCCGCCTCGTCCCAATCCTGGAGCGCCGCTCCGGCACCAACTCGCCCCAACCCAAATTCATCTGACGCCAACGCGAGGACGGCATCTACTTTACCTGCGCTGAGTGCGCCTGCTCAGAACGCCGTTAGCCGCCCTGCAGCCAACCAAATCCAGCAAAGAAACTGGATGGGAACTGTCTCGGTCTCGCCGCAGCCCTCCTGGTTCGCCGGGACGGAAGGCACCGTGCCGAGCGCTGCCGCCCCGCGACCTGACGTGCGCGGGTACCAGGCGGGGCCCCGAACAGATTTTACGACGGCTCAGCGGTATGCACCACCGCAGAACTACGTCCCACAGCGATCCTACTCGCCTCCACCTATGTCGGTGCCTGTCAGGTCACCCTCGTTCGAGGCTCGCCCAGCGCCTTCGGCGCCTCCTGCGCCATCAGCCCGTTCTGCTCCGTCATATAGTCCCCCTTCCCGTTCCTCCGATAAAAATGGGCGGTAAGGGCTCCTCGGGAGGTGGAGCTCCACGAGGCCCTGATCAACCAGGCAATTGGGAGTTCACGGGGCCTCGCCCTCCCGTGAAGAGAGCTCAGCCTTCAAGGTGATTTGCGCAGACCGGATTTTAGGCGATAGAGATATCGAATATCCGCGCTCGAGAGACTGGAATACTGGAGCTTTGCGGCCGTTGCGGTTTCGCTCTTTTCGGCACGAATTTCCGCCAGTTCCCCGGCATCGAGCCAGTAACCGCCGCAATTCGGACATTGGTCCACCTCAACCTTGCGCTTGGCACTGAAAAAATGACGGTGCAGCCGCACCTCGGCGCAGCGCGGGCAATCGCGTTTCCGGGAGGGATCCACTACGATTCGCTCGTCGCGGTTAATGTGGAGCAAGGGTTCTCCCGCGACTTCTCCTTCCTCATCAACGCGTTCGAGTTCGAACACATCAAACCAAATCCCACCGCAGCCTCGCTGACAAACATCCACGACCAGGCTGCCGACCTGTGTTTGAGTCAATTCATTGAAGCAAGCTGGGCATTTCATAAGCAAATAATACCACAACTCCGCCGCACGTTCACTTGATCATCCGAGCCGGATGGTCCGACAGAAACCTTTGAGCTCCCTCGAGGTTGTCTGTATTAATCAGATCGACATCATCGTCGAGCAGTTCCTGCCAGAAAACGGGTTGGTCCGGTGATCCCCAGAAGCGAACCCGGCGCCCCTGCTGGTGCGCTCGGGCGACAATCGCTTTGAGTTTGCTCTTCTCGGCTTCGGGCATTTGGCCGGTGCCGCGCCATTTGAAATTCTTCGACCAATTCTCGCTAATCCAAGGTATGAAATCCGCGTTCTTGCCAGAATCGAGATCCTCGAGTTCGCC
>JANXQE010000075.1 GCA_025356925.1 Limisphaerales bacterium
CGGTCGTTTTCCTCTCACCGACTCGCATGCCGAATGGCGACCGGGTGGAGCTTTTACGAGGCTTCATCTGAATAACCACGGGAGGTTACTCGATACGAGGACAATGAGAAAGTGCCAGCGGCTATCGCAGGCGATAGGTGATCCTTGCCTTGCTCAGGTCGTAAGGGGACATTTCCAGCCGGACACGATCCCCCACGGTGAGGCGCACAAAGTGTTTGCGCATTTTTCCGGAGAGATGAGCAAGGACCTCGTGCTGGTTGTAGAGCTTGACTCGGAACATTGTTCCCGGAAGAACAATCGAAACAGTGCCTTCGAGCTCAATCGGTTCTTCGCTGCTCATGCGTGTGGGCGGAAACTCAAGCTGAAGTTGTGAAGGGCGGCGTCAATCCGAAATCCCCGGGACCTCATTCGAGACCGTTGAGCTTAGGATTACGACGAGCCAACGACAGGGTGTCGGCGCCGTCCGGTTTCTTCACCATAATCTTTCGCGTGATCCCAAACATGGTCGTTGCTTGCTGATACTGGTCCCGGCTACCGGGATCGAACTCGCCACCGAGGGCTACTGCTGCCTGGAACACGGGCAGCCGCCCAAGATTTCCAAACCTCTCATTTTCCGACCGTAAAGCAAGGCTCTTTTTAGGAAAGTGGCTGGCAATCGGAAGCGCTCAGGAATGGCGAAAGGATTTGTCGTGGCGGCTTGGTTTGGCGCATGGTACCTGTTGGATGCCTGACGTCACCAACGACGGGAGCAATGACTCAACGCCCCGGCGCCATATCTGGCCCTGGTTTGTGCTGGCGGCGTTGATCGCCGCCATCGCGTTGGCGGTATTGTGGCTGAGCTTTGAAATCAAACGCACTGAGCGTATCCGCGATTTAAACTCATCGCTACGGCAAGGGAGCCCTTAACCGTAAACCTGCATTTCCTCACAGAAGCAAACGAAGAAAACGAAGGACGCGCAGGAGGCTAGACCGCAGCGAAGTTGCTACGGACAAGAGAGTCCACGCGCCGAGTCAGGATGGCTTCCCCGCGCTTTGCTGGGTTCCGGTCTTCTCCACTGGCTTTTTGATCGGCCACTCCGCGGATTCGGTGCGGGCGGATTTGAGGTAGGATTCTATCCGGGCCACGACCTCGGGATGCTGCGGCGCCACGTCGCTTTTCTCAGCCGGGTCAGTCTGCAAGTCATAAAGTTCCAGTCGTTCACCGGCCTGCTGCCGCACCGCTTTCCATTGGCCCACCCGTACGGCTTGCTGAAAGCCTCGTTCGTGAAACTCCCAGTAGAGGAAATCGTGCTGGTTGGTCTGGGCCCGGCCCAGGAGCGTGGGCACCATGGAGATGCCGTCGAGGTTGGCCGGTGATTTCGCCAGGGCAATGTCCGCCGCGGTTGGCAGGAAATCCCAAAACGACCAGACTTGATTGCTGACCCGGCCGGGTTTGATCTTGGCGGGCCAGCGCACGATCAGGGGAACCCGAATCCCGCCTTCATACAAGTCGCGTTTGATGCCGCGCAGGGGGCCGGCACTCTTGAAAAACTTCGGATCGACGCCTCCTTCCTGGTGGGGCCCATTGTCGCTGCTGAACAGGACCACGGTGTTGTCGTCGATTTTCAATTCCTGCAGCTTAGCCAGAAGCTTGCCGATATCATTGTCCAAACGGGAAATCATCGCCGCTTTATTTTTTTCTGGTTGCGGCCAGGGCTGAGTGGAATAGGGAGCGTCATCGGGCACCTGCATGCCGTTGCCGGAGCGCCGAGCCTCCTCGTTGTTGGCGTGAGGGATCGTGTAGGCCAGGTACAGAAAGAAAGGGCGATAGTGGTTGAATTGATCGGGCTTATTAATGCTGACAAAATTGAGCGCCGCTTTCGTGAACAAGTCGTGCGAGTACAGGCCGTGTTTGCCCGATTGATTCTCGGGGAAAATCTCCCAGTCGTTATGGCCGGTGCGCGAATCGGAGCGCCAAAGGTGGTCGGTGTAGTAATCGTGGGCGTGGATGTGGTCGAGATAACCCGCGAACTCATCGAAACCTTGCTCGCGGGGCATGCCGGTCGAAGTCTCGTTGCCCAAACCCCACTTCCCAACTAAGCCGGTGTGATAGCCGGCCTTTTGAAGCAACTCCGCGACCGTGAAGTCCTCCGGGCGCAGCGCCTGGGTGCCGTTGCCGCGGATGAAAGCATGGCCCGTGTGGAGCCCGGTCATGAGGCTGCAGCGGGACGGAGCGCACACCGTGCTGCCAGCATAGAAGTCAGTGAACCGGACACCCTCAGCGGCCATCTTGTCGAGGTTGGTGGTCTGAATCATCGTCTGGCCATAACAGCCCAAGTCGCCATACCCCAAATCATCGGCGATAATGAGGATGATGTTCGGCCGCCGCGGCGCCGGCGGCCGCAGGGCAGGGGCGTTGGTGACGGCGGGAGTGGTGTTCTGAGACAGAGCGGAAAACGAGGTTGCCCCAAGGGCCAGGCACAGGGGAATGGTTCGGACCAGCCTCCGTACGATTTGATCAAGTTGTCGCATCATGCCTGAAATCTGGAGAAATCCACGCCAGTCGTCCATCCAAATTGGCGATAATTCCCATTGCATTTGAACCTAATCAAGGCAATGTGAGGGCAAAATGGCTCCTGAAGAAGAATCCAAACCAGAAGCGCCGCGACAAGATGCCCCTCCAGGCCCCAAAGCGGCTCCCCGCCGGGACAGGCGTCCCGGTCGAGGCCGGCGAGGCCGCGGCCGCGGAGGCCGGCCGCCTAAGCCCCCCCTGTCCGAGCCCACCTCGTCGCCCGCCTCAGAGGCGTCTAATCCTCGAGACGAACCCGAGCCCATCTTTGAGTTGGCCGGGGAAGCGAGCTCGGAAGCAGACACCCGGATGCCCGCGGTCGAGTTGACAGAGCATTCAGAGGAAGCTCCTGCTGCCTCGGCAGGCCAGCACCCATCTCAGTCGGCTTCGCCCGCATCAGTTGAAAAGGCGATCGAGGAGGTCAGTGCGGTTATCGACACGCTCCGCGGCGCCTTGGATGATATGGACGAGTTGCTGGAGATGCTGGAGATGTTTGAGCGGCAAAAGAACGCGGATGAGCGAGAGATCGAATCTCTCCGTCGGGCGTTGCGGCAGATTCATCGCCCGCGCGATGCCGGCCATCATCCGCATCGGTGAGGCTCAGGGCTGGTTCGTTTTTTGATCGTCGACCGGCACGGGCCGAGTTCTCCATCCCCTGATTCGAATGGCTCAGCCCCGGCCTCCTTCCGACGCCGCGAGCGTTACCCGGCTGATTCGGGCCGCACGGCGGCTCAATGCGGTTCTCGGCGAGCAGCGATTCAGCTCACCCGTTTCGCACATTTACAACCCTCTACAATACGCGTGGGCTTGTCATGAGGCTTATCTGCGTAAGTTCGCCGTCGCCCCCAAGCGTGTCGTTTTTCTCGGTATGAATCCGGGTCCCTTCGGCATGGTGCAGACGGGTGTGCCGTTTGGGGAGGTCAAAGCCGTGCGCGATTGGCTTCGGCTCACTGGCCCGATCGGCCGACCCGGGATTGAGCATCCGCGGCGCCCGGTCACCGGGTTTGCTTGCGAGCGTTCCGAGGTCAGCGGCCGGCGCTTATGGGGGCTTTTCGCGCATCGGTTCGTTGAGCCAGAGGCATTCTTCAGGCAGCACTTGGTCCTGAATTATTGCCCCTTGGCCTTCATGGAGAGCACGGGACGCAATCTGACGCCCGACAAGGTGCCCGGTCCGGAAAGAACAATTTTGTTCGAGGCTTGTGATCAGCATTTGCGCGAAGTAGTCGAGGTGCTCCGACCCCAATGGCTGATTGGGATCGGCGACTTCGCCCGGCGTCGCGCCGAAATGGTTTTTCCCGCAGGAAATACAAGAATTGGCCAGGTCTTGCATCCCAGCCCGGCCAACCCGCAGGCCAATCAAGGCTGGGCCGCGCTGGTTACCCGGCAACTGGAGAAACTTGGCGTGTGGCCGGTGTCGGCGGACGAGGGCCGCGTGCGATCTCAAATCCGAAATCCGAAGGCCGAAGCCCAAAAGAAGGCCGAGATCCGAAATCCGAATTCAAAGGACCCTAGTAATGACTGTCCTTGATTTAATGGGAACACCTTGGGTTGAGGCCGAGGAACCAAACCGCGCGTCCGCGCAGGGTGTTTTCGGATTTCGGGCTTCTTTCGGGCTTCGGCCCTCGGCCTTCGGATTTCAGGGCCGCCACCCTGGCCTCTGCGGTTAAACCGACCATAAGGCGGCCCTGTTGGTCTCGGCCGCGTTACGGAATTGGCTTGTTGCGCGCTCGGCTCCTGTGCTAGCTCTGGCGCATGCTGCCCACCCAGCAAGGATCCATCCGGCTGTTTCGGTTTGCCGGTATTAATCTATTTCTGCATTGGTCGTGGTTCCTGGTGGCCGTTTACGAAATCAACAATCGTCGCACGGATTACTCGTCCGTGATGTGGAACATCCTCGAATATCTGGCGCTGTTTTTCATCATTCTGCTCCATGAATTCGGCCATGCCCTGGCCTGCCGTCAGGTGGGTGGGACGGCAAACCAGATTGTCCTCTGGCCCCTCGGGGGGGTCGCTTACGTGTCGCCGCCTCCCCGCCCGGGTGCCACGCTTTGGAGCATTGCCGCGGGTCCCCTGGTTAATGTGGTCCTGGCGCCCCCGTTAACTTTCCTGGTGGTTCTCGGCTCGACCGGTGGGGCCGACTCGATGCCGAATGCTTATGCCTTCGTGCGCGCGATTTGCTTCGTCAACTATGGATTGCTCATCTTCAATCTCCTTCCCGTCTACCCGTTGGACGGCGGTCAGATTGTGCGCGCGTTGCTGTGGTTTGCGATTGGTCGCGCTAGAAGCTTGATGGTTGCCACTGTGATCGGGTTTATCGGCGTGGCAGCGTTGGCAGTTTTCGCCCTCTGGCTCAGGTCCTTCTGGATTGGGTTGGTTGCGGTCTTTATCTTGCTCAACTGTTGGCGCGGTTTGGTTCAGGCGCGGCTCCTGGCACGAGCGGACAAGTTGCCACGGCGCCCCGGCTTTGCTTGTCCGAGTTGCAAAGCGCCTCCTTTTCGGGGCCCGATTTGGCGCTGTGCGAAATGTCTCAAGGCCTTCGATACCTTCGAATCCATGGCAACTTGCCCGCACTGCGGCGCGCAGTTCCCCGTTACCCAATGTTTCGAGTGCGGCAAGTCAAATCCGATTTCTGATTGGGGTGCGCCAGTTCCCGCCGTGTCCGCTTCCTTAAGGTCGGATTTCAATTCGACGGTTGCCTAAAGCGGCGGTCCGCAGGTATGGTGTGGTCCTGCGACTGGGAACCCGCGGAACACAAACAGATGCATTTGCCGGACGGCTTTTTAGACGCGAAAACCGCGCTGCTCTCCTCGGGTGTGGGGGTCGCTGGCGTTGGCCTCGCGCTTCGACAGGTCGGCAACTCTGTCCAATCCCGCCAGATGCCGATGCTTGGGTTGGGGGCGGCCTTCGTTTTCGCGGCCCAGATGCTCAACTTTCCAATCGCTGGGGGCACGTCCGGTCACCTCGTGGGAGGAGTCCTGGCCGCTATCCTTCTGGGCCCCAGCGCGGCCGTTCTGGTCATGACTTGTGTGCTGATCGTGCAATGCCTCATGTTCGCCGATGGTGGTCTGACGGCCTTGGGAGCGAACGTGTTCAATATGGCCGTCGTGAATGTCGTCGGGGGATATTTTGTTTTCAAACTGCTCAGGAGCGTGATCCGCATGGAACAACACCGCGCCACCGTATTTGCGGCCGCTTTCGCTGGGTGGTTCGGAACAGTTCTGGGGGCGGTGGTGTGCGCCGGGGAGCTCGCGTTTTCCAACACGGTTCCGTGGTCCATCGCCTTTCCCGCCATGGCCAATGTGCACATGCTCGTTGGCATCGGTGAAGGACTGGCAACTGGCCTGATTGTCCTGGCGGTGCTCCGTGCCCGGCCGCAGTTGGTGCCCAGTGGTCGGGACGCCGGGTTCACTCTCCGGTCCGGCGCGCTCGGATACGGTTTGCTGATTTGTTTGGGCCTGACCCTGTTTGTCGCGCCTTTTGCTTGTCCCTGGCCCGACAGTTTGGAAGCCATCGGCGCACGGCTTGGTTTGCCGAGCCAGACTACGGCCGCTCCGCTGGCGGGCTACCGATTCCCGCTGATTGGGTCTGCGACAGTCGCCACCGCGGTGGCCGGCGCCGTTGGAACGATCATCGCCTTCATCGCCGCCTACGCGTTGGCTCGCGCCGTCGTGCCGGTTTTCGGAGCGCCCAAGAAGGATGCATCCACTGGAACTTGAATCGCACGGACGCGCACCGCTGGCTGGGGCTTCGTCACGGTTAAAGCTCCTTGCCGCGCTGGGAATCATCACCTTGACGGCTTTGCTTCCCCGGCGGCCCCATATACTTTATCTGATACCCGCGACTACCCTGCTGCTGCTGTGGCCATTCTGCCGGATGCCGCTGGGGTACGCTGTGCGCCGCCTGCTGGTGGCCGAGATGTTCATACTGGGTATCGCCCTGCTCTCGCTGGTGAGACCGGCGGCCGCGCCGATCTTTTTCTCAAGCCTGATCAAGAGCAACCTGTGTGTGTTCTCCATGTTATTGCTGACCTGGACCACACCCTTCCAGGATGTCCTGCAAGAGTTGCGGAGGCTGCGTTTCCCCGCGGTCATGCTGACCACTTTGGCGCTGATGTATCGTTACCTGCCGGTGCTCGGGGAGGAAACCCGCCGCATGTCGCGAGCCCGGGCCAGCCGCACTTTCGCCCGCCGTCGTCTGGGTACCTGGCAGAGCCTGGCGCTCATCATCGGCCAGCTCTTTATCCGGAGCGCCGACCGCGCCGAACGAATTTACCTGGCCATGTGCGCCCGGGGCTGGAAATGAGCGCTGCTGTCGAAGTCCGCAAGCTCTCTTACCAGTACCCTCAACATGGCAGGCTGGCCCTGGACCAGGTCTCTTTTTCCGTTGGCGAGGAAGAATGTATCGGTGTGCTCGGCCCGAACGGCGCCGGCAAGTCCACGCTGCTGCTGCACCTCAACGGGTTGTTGCCTGAACATGTTGCCCCCGCTCCGAGTATTTGGATCGGCGGCGAGCCAATTGGTCCCAAGAACCTTGATCTCGTGCGCCAGCGCGTCGGGCTCCTGTTTCAGGATCCGGACGATCAATTGATCTCGGCGACGGTCCTGGAGGATGTGGCGTTCGGTCCCCGCCAGCTCGGTGTCGAGGGCGCCATTCTGAAAGCGCTGGTGGGCCAATGCCTTGACCAGGTTGGGCTGAGTGGTTTTGAGGATCGTCAGCCCCATCGGTTGAGCCACGGCGAAAAGCGCCGCGTGTGCCTCGCGGGGGTCCTGGCCTGCAAACCTTCGGTGCTCGTGCTGGATGAACCGACCAGCGACCTGGACCCACGCGGCCGGCGTGAATTCAAGGCCTTGCTGCAATCCCTGCCCGGGGCAAAGATTATCGCAACCCACGACCTGGAACTGGTGGTAGATCTGTGTTCCCGGGTGATTGTTTTAGACGAAGGTAAGCTGGTGGCTGAAGGCGCCACTCGAGCGCTTCTCTCCAACGAGGAGTTGATGCTTGCCCACGGTTTGGAGAAGCCGCACAGCCTAATGCACCGCCACCCCCATGGGCCGGCCTCACCGGTGAGTTGAACGGCTGCGTTATCGCAAGGACCGCGGCCTTCACGCTGGTTCAACCTGCGGAACAGTCGCGGTCTTGAGATTTCGAGGCGCGGCCGAACTTTGGCGATTGAAGCGGCGTAAAGGCCGCGCCCCGGTTCACCAGCGCCATGTCCGCAAAAGTTACAATTCTGTGACGCTTTTGCTTGACGAACTCCGTCATTGGCGAGATACGAATACCTGCGTGATGCCCTAGCCATGATGAATCAACGAAACTGTCCCATCTGCAGAACCCCGGCGGCCAACGGATGCGATCACCTGGCCTTGGCGGCGGAAGGACGAGACTTCGTGCGCCGATGTGTTGAGCTCTGTGAAGGTCAGCAGGCTTGGGCGATCCTTTGCCAGCAACGACAGGAACAAAACCAGGTCCGCGGCTGGGTTCCCGAGCACCGGGACTTCACCTGGCTGGAGACCGCGTTCTGTGAGGAATTTCTTCGGCATCTCACCTGGTTTGGAGGCATGGACCATGAATGGCGCAGTGGACCGCGGCCTGAGCAGGGAGGGTTCTGGGTCCTGTTGTGGTCGAAGAACCCGCAACGGCTGTGGTGGGAACTTCGCGGCGAATTGGAGCACGAGTCCGCTTCCCCATCCGCGCAGCAGGAGGCTCCTCCGTGGCTGATTTGGCTAAGCCCAAGGTGAGCCGGTGGTTGGCCTATCAAACAGGGGCCGTCCCGTCCCCTTTTGCCGATTCCGCGCTTGCCGGCGGGGATCCCCTTCATTCCTGGTTTCCCAGGACGGTGACGACAGATTCCGCAGATACTTTTTCCCTCAAAAGTGCAAATAGTGAAGGTTGCCACGGATCGAGGGTAAAGTGGATGTGGTCAGTCAAGCCCAGGTAGGTTCCGGCGCGCAGATCGTAAACGTGCGCTGGCTCTCGCAAAACCGCTTCGGTCAGCAACGGCGTTTCTAAAGCTTGGTTTCCTCCGGCCTGCTTCAGATCCTCGCTCATTTGATAATCGACATTGCGCTCAAAGGCCACGAGGCGGCCCGCCTTGATGCGGAACCGGTGGACGCGCGCATGGGCGTTTGCCAGAATTATGATTTCCGGCCGCATCGGCTCCAGTTGCGCTCGCAGCCAATCCAACCAGGACGAACCCGGCGTCGCTTTGAGACGATCTGCTAAATAGCCACGGCTCTCCTGCTGCGTTTCTGCCTTTGGCCTGTTACGTCTTTCCGCGCGGCAACCTGTGTTAGTCGAGGCTGCCTGCCAGAGTTTTCCTTGCAACCGGCGGCGGCGGAATCTCCCGTGCTCATCAAAAATCCCGGCGGGCCCTTCCGCAATCAGCTCAAGAAAACCGTTCTGATTTGCCGGACCGTCGAACGTTGACTCCAGCTCCGCGACTTCCTTTTCCGAGAGGGCCATGGAGTCGGGGAGGACCAGAACTGCGTTGGTGTTGTCCTTTAGTTTTCCCATTTCAACCTGCGCCGACGAAATGAATTGTGTGCTGTAGCCCAGGTCCTGAAGTCCTTTTAGCCAGGCAACGCGCTTTTTTGCCATCTGGTTGTGCTCAGCTTCGAAGCTGGAAAACCGGCGCAGCCAGGTTGAGCCATCGACGGTGGACTCGAGCAGCCAATTCACCTGGATGCTCGGTTGCGAGTGATGGATGAAAACCGGGTCGCGTTCAGGCTCGGCCCGCATGAACAACCGGGCCAGGGGCGAGGCCATTTCCTGCAGAACGGGGGCCAGTGCCCTGGCCTTGGGGGTGAGCGGCCAATCGGGGCTCTTCCAATCGATGCAGTCCTCGCTCCACCAGACCAAGCAGCCGGAATCGCCCTCAAGCAGCAGGTGCCACAGCCGGCGCTTGGCGAGATGAGTTTCGGATTCAAACACCGTCGTGAGGATTGGCCGCCTCGGCATGAATGATCCGAGAATTTCACGCGCGCAGCCAATGTCGTAGGGTTCGACCCAATCCAGCACCTGCGACAGCCGCCAAAGATCGTAGCCACCGAAGGCCGCAGGCATTTGTGTTCCTTCGATGCCTACGGGCGTGCTCGGGTCAAGGTCATGCGCTGACTGCCGAAGCTTGTTGAGCGCCCGCGCCAGCGACACGTCCAGGTACGTGCGAAAATCCGCCCAAGGCGAAAAATTCCAGCGCGTCGGATTGTCGATCGAGACGGCGGGCTCGAACCGAAGCTGCTGCACCTGTTGCCAGTTGGCTTGACCGTGCGGGAGAGCTTCTCCTGTCGCCATTCGATTCTTAATCTGATCGGTCGTGAACGGCCTCACCTCGTCCCAGGAGTTGAACCGGGTTTCCCATTCGGCATTCAACGCAGCCAGGTCAGCGTACTGGGTTTTCAGCCACGCTCGAAATTGTTCCAGCGCGATCGGATTAAAATCGTAATCAAAGGGGTTAGCTGAAATGGTGGTGGAAAGCTCATCGCGGAGGTTGTACGCAAGCGGAGCGTTCGCTTTGTTCCTGCGAACAATGTTTTCGACGGTTTGCTGGGCCGAGTTGAGCCAGGCCGGATCGTCCAGACAATAATCGCGAACTAATGCCGAATCGGGACGGCCATTGCGGGCCCAGTCGCTGACAGTCTTGTCCCAGTCGCGCACATTGGAGTTGAATTTCAGGCACAGTCCGCGGTTCACCATGTTCTCGACATAGTAGGGGAAATGGTTGTCGAGGAGTGGTCGCGGATCTCCCTCGCCGTAAACCATCGCGGTATTGATTTGCATCTCGCGCAACCGTTGAAAAAACAGCGGAAGCTTTTCCGGATGTTGATAGGCGCTGTCGCCGACCCACATAACGGTCCGGTAATCACGCCAGGGGCGAAGCTTGGATGAAATCTCAGCCGACCAGCCGATCTGGGCCATGGCAACCCAGGCCAGCCCGCTCAGCCAGAGCGAACCGGCATCCCGCTTTTGCGACAGGCACATCGGATCTGGATAGACCCGCAGCCTCGGACGGTCAACGTATTTGCACCCCAGGTTGCGGCATTGAGTTTGGGCCATTGCCAATGCCCCACCAAACCGCCAGAATCCCTGTTATGTGGGTGTCAGAGGCTCGCTGGAATAGCTGGAATCGGAGAGAGATTTGGCGCGGGGGGATTTTGCTGTGTGGATTTTTGGCGGCGATCCTCGCGCGCGCAGGCGACTTGAGCCCCGCCCGGGAGTCATTTGACGTCTGGCACCTCGAGGAAGATGCCGGGCAACAAACCCCCATCACTGCCATCGTCCAGTCCAACGACGGGTACCTCTGGCTGGGCACCTACCACGGATTGGTCCGCTTCGACGGCGTCCGCTCGACTGTTTTCGACTCCGGCAACACTCACGGCCTCCAGAACGGCCTGATTACCAGCTTATATGAAGGCTCGGACGGAGCGCTTTGGATCGGCCACGAAACCGGACACTTAACCCGCTTCGCCCAAGGTACCTTCGAGCCGGTCAAGCTGGCCGGCACGTGGCCGGGCGGGACCGTCGAGGCAATCACCGCGGACGAGAATGGAGACCTCTGGCTGCTCAACGACACGGGCGCTTTGCTCCGTCTGCGCGACGGCAGGATAGCCGCGGTGCCCGGTGGTGCTTCGCCATCCAGAAAGGCCGCCTTGGTTCGGTCCAGCACTGGCAAGCCTTGGGTCGTTTGCAGTGGCCAGGTCGCCACTCTCGAACACGGGACCGTTGCGGTTTGCCGATTCGATAAGGCCGGCCCCGCCGATTACTATGAACGAGTGCTGCCCGCTCACGATGGCGGACTCTGGATCCTGGGCAACCAACGGCTCCGCAAATGGCGTGAAGGTCGCTGGACCGCTGAGATCGAGGGCTGCCCTCGTACTCCTGGCGCCGTGAGTACTCTGCTCGAAACCCGCTCCGGCGCAATTTTGGCTGGGACATTGCGCGATGGATTGTATCTGTTCAATCCCGGCGGCGAGGTTCTTCACTTCAGCCGGACGAACGGCCTTTCACATGATTGGGTTCGGGCCCTTTGCGAAGATCACGAGGGTAATATTTGCGTGGGCACGGCCGCGGGGTTGGATGGATTACGCTCGCGCAAAGTTCAAATGCGCAGCGCTCCGGACGGTTTCCAAGGTTGCGGAGTTCTGTCTTTTTCGGTGACCGGCAACGACTCGGCCTGGGTGGGCACTGAAGGGGCCGGTCTCTATCGTTACCAGGATGGCCAATGGGCCTCGTTCGCTGAGCCGAGCGGTGTTTCCAACCTGTTTGTTTGGTCTGTGCTCGAAACGCGAGAAAAGGAGCTTTTCGTGGGCACCTGGGGCGGTGGGCTGCTGGTTAAGAAGGGTGAGCACTTTGAACCACCGGGTGACCTGGGCAGAATCACCGCCCCGGTCGTCTCGCTGTACCAGGGCCGTCGGGGCGAGCTTTGGATTGGCGCGACTATCGGCCTGTATCGCGCTGAGCGCGGCAGACTGGCCTGGTTTGCCGGCAAGGATCGGCTCGCGTTTCCCGACATTCGCGCGATTACCGAGAGTGCCGATGGCACAATTTGGTTTGGGATGTCCGGCGGCGGCCTGGGCTCTTTGCGAGGCGATACGATCGAACAATTCAGGAAGCAGGATGGCCTCGGCAGCGACTTTGTGATCTGCCTGTATGCCGATCCGGACGGGGCTATCTGGGCCGGGACGTCTGATAATGGTCTGACGCGGTTTAAGAACGGCAAGTTCGCGAGCATCAACGCCAATCACGGGCTTCCCAGCAGCGTGGTCTGCCAGGTGGTGGATGACGGCCTCGGCAATCTGTGGCTGGGCTCGCACCGCGGAATCTTGCGGGCCAGCAAAGTCGAGCTCAACCGTCTCGCCGATGGTGGCAAGCAGGAGGTCCACTGGCTCGGCTACGGAAAGGCTCAGGGCTTGGCCAGCCAAACTTGCGCCGGCGGATTCGAGCCCGGCGCCACCCGAACGCTTGACGGCAGAATCCTGTTCCCCACTCCAAAGGGCCTTGCGATTGTGGATCCGGCCAACGTCAGCACCAACAACTTTCCGCCGCCAGTGGTAATCGAAGAGCTCCTGGCCGATGGACTGCCAGTACTCCGGCGCGCCTCGAGCGATGGTGCGGGCCGGGCTCGGAATTCGAAGGCCGTCCAGATCCCGCCTGGCAACCAGCGGTTCGAGCTCCATTACACTGGCTTAAGCTTTATTTCGCCCGACAAGGTTCGATTTAAACACCGCCTCGCTGGCCTGGAGGATCAGTGGACCGAGGCGGGCACGAAACGCGTTGCCGAATACAGTTACCTCCGTCCCGGCTCGTACGTCTTCCAGGTGGTCGCTTGTAATAACGATGGCTTGTGGAATCACGCAGGTGCTGTGCTCGCTTTCACGGTTATGCCGTATTTTTGGCAGACCTGGTGGTTTGAGGCGGCCTCCGGCACATTATTGGCCCTGGCCCTGACGGCGGGCGTTTTTTCGGTGAGCCGCCGGCGGGTGCGTCACAAACTCGAACAATCCGAACGCCAGCGCGCCTTGGAACGTGAACGCGCCCGCATCGCCCGCGATATCCATGATGACCTTGGCGCCAGCCTGACACGCATTACCATGTTAAGCCAGTCGGTGCGCGCGGAACTCGACAGCCACGCCCAAGCTACCACCGAGGTCGACCAAATCTACAGCACCGCCCGTGAGTCGACCCGCGCGATGGATGAGATCGTTTGGGCCGTCAACCCCAAACACGATACTCTGGACAGCCTGGTGACGTATCTCGGCCGGTTTGCGCAGCAATTCCTCAGCACGGCGGGCGTGCGATGCCGTCTGGATGTACCGGTGTACCTGCCGACCTGGGCGCTAACCTCCGAGATCCGGCACAACGTCTTCCTCGCCCTCAAAGAGGCTTTGCACAACGTGGTCAAACACGCGGAGGCCACCGAGGTCCGTGTTTCGCTCCAGTTGCAACCTGCGGGATTCGTCCTCGTCGTGGCCGATAACGGGCGCGGTTTTGAGTCGAACGCGCGATGCTCAAGGATTGCTTCCGGCGGGGATCGCGCACGCCTCAGCGCCGGCAACGGACTTCAGAACATGCAAAAACGCCTCGAAGAAATCGGCGGCCGTTGCGAGTGGAATACGGCGCCCGGTGAGGGCACCTGCGTCCAATTCGTCATCAAAACACATGACACCTAATTCCTCAGCGATGAGCTATAACAGAACCGTGGCCATCACTGTATCCATCATCGAGGATGACTCCCAGGCTCGCAAGATCCTCGCGGGCTGGCTCAGCCACGCCCCGGGCTTTCGCGTGAACGGCGATTGGGGCGACGCGGAAGCTGCTCTCGCCGCGTTACCGGATAAGCAGCCGAACGTGGTCTTGATGGATATCAACCTGCCAGGCATGAGCGGAGTTGACGCCGTGAAGAAACTCAAACCGATCCTGCCGGACACGCAATTCGTCATGCTCACCGTCTACGAGGACGCCGACCACATTTACAACGCACTGGCGGCCGGCGCGACCGGTTATCTGCTGAAAGAGACTCCCCGCCAGGAACTGCTCAACGCGCTCGAAGACGTCCATCGCGGTGGCTCACCCATGACCAGCAACATCGCCCGCAAGGTCGTCCAATCCTTCGG
>JANXQE010000093.1 GCA_025356925.1 Limisphaerales bacterium
ATAAGCAGGCTTGCGCGTCTGGTGGCATCCATGACACGAAAGGATTCGTGAAGGTTGTGCCGCTGGAGTTTCTAGGTGCGTATTGGGATGCCGCCCTGGTTGCCCTTCCAAAGACGGAACAAACCAATTAGGTCAGCGGCAGCGAGGGGATGGTCAGGCGGAGCAACACTGCCGGGGCGGTAGCGCGTCAGCCCCCGCGATGGCCGCTACCACCCGCGGCCGTTAGCTGGCACGACGCTCTTCCGCCACGGATATCACCAACCCATCGGGATCCACATATTGGGCAATCAGGGCGCCAAAGACTTCCTTCGGTTCTTGAAGGCAAGGCACGTTCTGCTCGACCATCCGTTTATGGAACTCGTCAAGATTCGGCACACTCAGACCGGGCCGGCATCGTCCGGCGGGAGAGTGATGCTGATTCTCGGCATCCGAAGTTGACCCTTCGCTGGAGTGGAGCGCCAGCGTTGCTCCTTCGGTTGCGAACTCAGTCCACCCGGGAGACTCGAATCTGAGGGGCAGTCCGAACACGTCTCGATAAAACGACACGGCCCGTTTCATGTCACTGACAAAAACTATCGCATAGTTGACTCGCATTTGATTTCTTCTTTCGGTTTTGAGAGGGCAGTTAACGACAAGTGCAACCGCGATGCAAGCCGACCAGCAAAAGGCCGCGAGAGATAGAAATCGCCTTCGCATAAGTTTGAGAATTGGCTAACACCAAAGTGAACGACGTCGGCCGGAAACGCAGGCCAGTGCCGCCAGGCGGTGTCGGCCCACGTCACCACCGAGAGCGTTCGCGAACCAAATGCAATCAAGAGGGAACACGCTAAAAAGCCCAATCTTCCAAGCACTCTCTGCCTCACCCCTTGCATACGCCACAATGATGTAGAGCGCGGCAAGGAATGCTGACGAGATTGGGTTCCAGTTCATCGACGTGGGCAGACTGACCTCAAGCAGTTCCCATTGGGGGAAGCGGCGATAATTGCGCCAGGGTCAACAGTCTGCCAGAAGATGTGGCGGTAAAAATCACCAAACTGAAACTGCTGCCAGGAGTGCCTCAGATGGCGACCGGTTCTTGTGGCCACCACTGAATGGGAGGAGTGAGGGGCTTGCCGGACCGCGAATGGTTGGGTGAATACAAGCATCGTTGAGTTCGATGCTCGAATTCGCATAGAGTGAGGCGTCGCGATGCGAGTCGAACATTTATTCACTTCAACAGGGCACAATTTTTTCGGCCGCCATGGCCAACCCGCGGGCGGACATGGCATGCTTTCGATGGATTACATCGATTGCGTGGCGGGCCAGGGCATTCGCGGTGACCGTTTCTTCGGCTACCAGGAAGACTACAAAGGTCAGATCACATTTTTCGCTATGGAAGTGTTTGAGCGGATGCGCCATGAACTGAAGCTGCCCGGAGCACAACCGCAAGCCATCCGGCGTAATGTCTTTGTTCGCGGTGCGAATTTGAATGCACTCATCGGTCGGGAGTTTGAGGTCCAGGGCACGCGCTTTGTGGGCATTGAAGAAAGCAAGCCGTGCTACTGGATGAACTCCGCACTCGGCCCGGGCTCAGAGGATTGGCTGAAAGGCCGGGGTGGATTGCGCTGTCGTATTCTGACGAATGGTCTTTTGCGGCGCGATTGCTGAAATAAACCTCAATCCAGTCATCCGGCATGGCCGATTCGAACCGCCCGCCGCCATTACCCCAAGCTCTGTCCGTTCATTGCCCGTGACTTCGTGGCTCGCTTCCTCCTGGTGGCTTGCGAATTTGCAAACGCTTTCCTTCAAAAACACTCCGCGGGGACGATCTTTGTCGCGCGTTTGGACGCGAGCCAGGTCGCCGACTAGCGCGGCCCTGCGGACCTCGAGTCACTAAAGGAAGCCCCCCTAACAATGCGTGGGGGAAGTTCGGCGGTGATAGAACCAACCGTTTACGGCAAGGCACAGCAACGCAAATAGTGCCATCCCGGTATAAGCCCAAGCCGGACCACCGAGATGATCCATGGTCCAACCGAGAAGCAAAGGCGGCACGAATCCGCCCAGGGCGCCCACGCAACTGACGATACCGATGGCTGCGCCCGCCTCTTTGGTGAGGACGAGGGGAAGTATCTTGAAGACGCTGCCATTGCCGAGTCCGGCTGCCGCGCAAATGATCAGGATGACCACGAAAAATCCGGTAAATTGCTCCGGCTGAAGAAAACCCGTAAGACTGAACCCGCCCACAGCCATCGTCCCGATGGAGATCGAGGTGATCCGCCCGGCACCGAATTTGTCCGCCAACCAGCCGCCGATGGGACGCATTACGGTGGCAACTGCCGCCGCCCACGGCGCAAACAGCAGGGGTTTGGGCGCCCCACCAGGCGCCGCTGCAAACACCTCCCTGATGATGAGGGGCAACGATGCTCCCATGGCAACGAAACATCCAAATGTAAGAAAATAGAGGAATGATAGCACCCAGGTGTGCAGCCGCTTACCCGCTACAAGCTGAGAAGCGAACGTCTTTGGTTTTACCGCGTAATCCTTGGTTCCAAACCAAATGGCTGCCGAGCAGATGACGATGAATGGCATCCAAACGAACGCGGCGTTCTCGATGTGCACGGAGGGAACCGGCGCGTTTGAGGATCCGGTCGACCCGCCCAGGAGGGAAAAACCGATGACGAGAGGGATGGTGAACTGGGCGATCGTCACTCCGAAGTTTCCAAGCCCATTGATCCCCAAAGCAGTACCTTGGGCTTGCTTGGGAAACCAGAGGTTGATTACGCCCATCGAGGTGGCAAAGTTCGCGCCCGCAATCCCGGTAAGCGCGGCACACGCGAGTAGGACCCAGTAAGGCGTGCCCGGGTTTTTCACGGCGAAACCAGTGGCGAGGCACGGCAGCAGTAACAAGATTGTGACGATGGCATAACTGCGCCGGCTTCCGAATGTGGAAACAATGAGGCCATAAGGGATGCGCAGGAGAGAACCCAGCAACACCGGAGTAGCGGTGAGCCAGAAGAGCTGCTGGCGCGAGAAAGTGAAGCCTGCCTCCTTGAGCCGAAGCGGGATTGCCGACCACATGAACCAGACGGCAAACGCTAATGCCAGAGAGGTGGAACTGATTCCCAACGTGCGCCAGGCGAGTGCAGCCTGAGGAAAAGCTTCGCGCTCCAATTGGCGTGCGGGCAATCGGATGGGACCCGGGAGATAGCGAACTAATGCGGCTCCGGAACCAAATAAAAGCAACGAGACCCAGAAAGCAGGCCACTTCACCGCATTATGGCCATCAAGCGATTCATTTAAAGCGGCCGTCAGGAGCCAAACCTGCATGATGAGGATGAGAATCAGCACGCACATCACGCCCAGCAGCAAGGTGTTGGTCTTGGTGGGATGAGCCTGACGTTGCGCTTCGCGAAAATCACTCATGCGGGTTTGGTTTCGGTGACATAGACCTCCTCGCCTTTGATAACCACCTCCAAGCGCGGCAATGGGCGAGGGGGCGGCCCTTGAAGCACGATGCCCGTGCGGGCGTCAAACCAGCCGTTGTGACAGGGACATTGGATCTTATCGGTTTGTGGGTCGTAAAAGACCGCGCAAGACAGATGCGTGCATTTTTGCTCATAGGCACGCCAGCTTCCGTCATTGAGATGGATCAGCATGAATGGGGTCTTTGACCCTGGAACCGAAAATGGATAGGTGCCGCCGAGGGGAACCGCCGAGGTGTCACAGACCAAGGCTTCACCCTGGATCCGGTGTTCTGGAAAGAGGCGGTCTTTAGCGGCAACCCAACCGCTACCAACGGCCATGCCGCCGGAAACAAGACAAAGGAATTTGGTGAATTCGCGACGGGAAACATGTTCAGCCTCCACTCGTTCGATAGGAAAATCGACTTCGGGCGCGGATTTCTCCGGAAGAGTGCTGTTGGGGTTCATTCGCTGTCCACCATAAGTTCCGTGGCGCCTTTGGGCATCATGATATTCACCTTGGTTTTGACCAGTTGTTGACCAAAACGAAATGTGTTAACCGGGCTGCTGTTGGGGCGGCTTCGGCTAATTTGTTCGCGTGTCCCGAAGAAAAGCGCCCCACTTGGGCAGACGGTGGCACACATGGGTCGCTTGCCCGCACTGGTGCGGTCGTAACACATATTGCATTTCATCATCAAGTCGATGGGCTCGATTTTCTTGGGCACGCCAAAGGGACAGGCATCAACGCAATTGGAGCAGCCGATGCAGCGTGCGGTGTTGGCGCTATGGACGATCCCGAACTCGTCCTTCGTGATGGCGTCAGCGGGACAGACTTTCGCGCACACGGGATCTTCGCAGTGCATGCAGACCTGGACCGAGGTTTGTGTGGTCAAGAACCGGTCGACGTAATCCACATGGATCATCGAAGTCTGCCCGTTGGTTTCGCACTCGGCGCAGGCCATCTCGCAGGCGTGACACCCAATGCAACGCTGCGGGTCGAAAAAGAACTCCTGGTCAGTGCGAAACGTGGT
>JANXQE010000202.1 GCA_025356925.1 Limisphaerales bacterium
AGGACGGCGTGGCAACACGCCGTCCTTCTTTATTTAAGCCCGGCAGTTTACTGGTGCTGCAATCGATAGAACTGGACGGACCCGCCCAGGGGCAGGTTCACCGTCAGGGCGCTATTGGTGATGACCGGTGTAACCGGCAGGTTGGTCCACGTTGTGACGGACAGAGCGCTTCCAGTGGCTTCCTGGAGGAGGTAGTTGGTGGCCCAAAGCGGCCAGGCCAGGCTAAGGTTTTGGCTGGTATGGCTGATGGCCAAGGCAGGCTTTGGGTTAACCGAAATCAATCCATTGGCATAGGTGGCCACGACGGGCAACGCGTTGGTATCCGCCACCTCGCGGCGAACCGGCAAGTCGGTGAGCGCAACTGCCGAAGCCACCGAGGCGGCCGTGACCGCTCGAAAGGTGACCTTGAGCACCTGCCGCGTTCCAGCGCTAAAGCTGACGTCGGTGGGCAGAGCCAGGATGATACCGACCTGTCCGTTCGTGGCCTGGGTGGCATTGAGGTCCATCGTTCCGCTGGCGGCGTCTGACCCGAGGCTGGCGCTCGTGTAGGTCACCACGGTTGGGTCAAACGCCAGGCTAAGGCCGATGGCGTTCTCATCCCCCTGCGCCTGGAGATTCACCAGCGCCGTGCCGGTCTGGCCCTGAAAGATCAGCGGACCCTGGACGGTGAGCACTCTCAGCGGGTCGGTTCCTCGCTTGCGCGCCGGATGCAGGACCACGGCGCCACCGACGGGAATGCTTGGGCCGCCGGCCAGAGTGAGCGGATCCAGCGCCGCCGCGTAACGACCGGCCTGGACCCAATCGCTGACCGTGAGCAAGCCGTCGCCCATGGTGGAGCGAGGCGCGCAGTCGGCTCGCTGAAATTCAGAGGCGTTGGTAGGGGAATCCAACGCGGCGACATAACGGCCGACCTGCACCCAATCGACGATAGTGACCGCGCCGTCCCCACCGGGGCGTGGGGCCACATCCGCTTCGAAGGCCGAACGGGCGATGGAGATTTGGCCGCCGGTGAAATTGGCAGCCAATGAAACGGCCTTGGGATCCGAAAGTTCGCGCTTGGTTGGTTGGTCACCAAAGCTGAGCGGGGTGGAGAAAGAGCTGGCAGACACCGCCGAAATAAAACTGACTTCAGCCACCTCCTGGGTTCCGGGAGCGAAGGTCGCCCCGCTCGGAAGCGCCACGGCCACCCCGACGGCTCCGGATTGGTTGGTGTTGAATTGCAGAAAAGCACCGCTCGCCCCCGTGCCGAGGCTGACACTCGTGTTGGTCAGCAAAGCCGGCGAAAAATTGAGGCTAAAGCCAATGGCATTCTCGTTGCCGTTGGCCACCAAAACCACTGGCACGGTCACCAATTGACCGGCCATCCCGGTGACATTGACGACATTGATGGCAGCGGGTGGGAAGCTCACCACCAGGCTCGCGTTGCTGCTCGTCGCCGACCCATACGCGTTCGTGACCACCACGGCATAGTTGCCCGCCTGGCTCATCTGAACATTCGTCAGCACCAGCGAAGCATTCGTCGCCCCAGCGATGCTCGTGCCATTGCGGCTCCATTGGTAGAAGAAGGGAGACGTGCCACCCGCTGAGACTGTAAACGTCGCCGTTTGGTTCACGGTAACGGTTTGATCGGCAGGCAGGCTGAATATTTCTGGTGGAGTCGGGGTTACGCATTTTCCGGCAACATTTGCGTTGTAGATCGCCTGCAGCTCGGCTGGGGTCAAAGAACGCGAATACAGGGTGACTTCATCGATTAACCCGCTAAAGGCGTATGGCCCGAACGGAACGAAGCTTGGACGATACCCGAAGTACAGATCTGAGCTTGTTTGGGGACTGAAGCTGCCCACCGATGATTGGACTAAAAGTGTTCCATTTAGAAAGAGCCTAGCGACTCCTGACGATTTGTCGTAAGTCAGTGCCACGTGCTGAAACCCGTTGTTGGTGAGAGCACCTGTTGCTGATTGAATAATGTGATCACCGGCGCTGTACAAATCCGCATACAACTCGCCCGCTCCCCCAGCGTACAAATGCACTCCATACCCGCCGGTGTCTGCCGGAGCCCATTCGACGATTGGATTCGCTTTTGAGACGTCGGACGGATTGATCCAAGCCTCGACTGTAAAGCCCGCTCCCTTGCCCAAATCAAGGGATGGGGCCGCAGGCACTTTGATGTTGTTTCCGGTGCCATCGAAATTGAACGCTTGTCCAACTTCTCCGGCGGCAAACTCCGGATGGGTGAAAACTCCGTTCTGACCGCCAGTGATGTCTGTGGCATCGCCGTTTCCAGGCCACCAACTCACTAGGCCTGAGGGTGCGGCTGCACATGGTGGAAGGGGCAGTACCGTTAAGGTTGCATTGGAACTGAGTGTCGAGCCATACTCATTCGTCACACGTAAGGCGTAGATCCCTGCTTGGAGCGGTTGGATGTTTGTCAGGACAAGCGAGGCTTCTGTTGCTCCGTCTATATTTGTTCCGGTAAACGTCCATTGATAGCTCAAAGGTGCTGTGCCGCTTACCCCAGCGATGAACGAGGCCGTTTGCCCTATCACGCCCGTCTGGTTCGCAGGTTGCATATAAACTTCGGGACCTGTGGGGGCAGAGCATTTACCTCCTGAGCCCTGGCTGTAAATCTCCTGGATTTCGTTTGTCGAAAGCGCTCGTGAGTAGAGAGTTACTTCGTCGATCTGTCCTTTGAATGAAAGGGGGCCGAACGGAATAAAATTGGGACGGTATCCGATGTACATTTCGGCACTGGTCTGGGGGGTGAAGCTTCCGACCGCGGACTCAGCGGCTACGGCGCCGTTCACGAATAAGCGAGCAAAACCCATTGCCTTATCATACGTAAGCCCGACATGCTGAAAGCCGTTGTTAGTAAGAACTCCTCCTGCGCTCTGCAAAATATGATTATTTCCGTCCGTGCCGATGATGTTTGCGTACAGCACGCCGGCTCCG
>JANXQE010000215.1 GCA_025356925.1 Limisphaerales bacterium
GTAGGCTCTCGAAAACCAGTTCGTCGTGGTCCTCAAACACAATGGCCCTTTCGAGTTCGTGTGACAACTCGCGGACATTGCCGGGCCACGCGTAGGAGAGCAACCGGTTCTGGCCGGCGGCAGCGATACGTTTCGTGGGCAAGCGATGCTGGCGGCACAGTCGCGCGATCAACATCTCGGCCAACTGCAGAATGTCCTGTCCGCGGTCACGCAGCGGCGTCACCGCGACCCGGTACAAATCGAGGCGATGGAACAAGTCCTCTCGGAAGGCGCCTTGGGCGGTGAGTTGGCGTAAGTCTCGATTGGTGGCTGCCAGGAGCCTCACATCCGTCCGGATGACCTTGTTGCCACCGACTCGCCTGATCCGATGGTCCTCAATGACTGTCAGCACCTTGGCCTGCAATGAGGGCGAGAGGCTGGGCAGTTCATCCAAAAAGAGCGTCCCGCCGTTGGCGGCTTCGAACAGGCCCATCCGGGCGGTGCGCGCATCGGTAAATGCCCCGCGCTCATGGCCGAACAGCTCGGACTCGGCCAGGTTCTCGGGCAAGGCCGAACAGTTGACCTCCACCAGCGGAGCGGCGCCCCGGGGCCCTTGCTGATGCAACCAGCGGGCAATCGTGGTCTTGCCCGTGCCGGTTTCACCCTGGATAAGCACCGGTGGCAACGGCCCTTGCATCCGCGCATCGGCAGCGAGAATCCTTTGTAGTTGGGTCTCCAGATCTTTCAACGCCGACCCAAAAAAGAATCCAGGCTCGTCCTCGCGTCGATGCTCCGCGGCGCGCGTGCTTTGCTTCGAGCGGCGCACGCGGTTCATCACCAATGGCAGTTCGAGCGGATCGAACGGCTTGATCAGGTAATCCAGAGCCCCAAGCCGCATCGCCTCGACCGCGCCCGCCACTTCGCCATTGGCAGTCATTACCACCACCCCGGTGTTGGGTGAGAAAGCGCCCTCTCGCAAGAGATTGGTGCCACGTCCATCCGGCAGGTTAACGTCCAGCAGCGCGAAATCAAAACTCATCTCCGAAACCAACTGCCGTGCGCCGCTGAGCGTGCCGGTGCCGGTCACGTCCATGCCCAGCCGTTCTAGTTGCGCCGTCAGTTGCTTGCGCAGCAGCGCCTCGTCCTCGACGATGAGGATCTCCAGCCCGGTTAAAGTCTCGTGGGGCGGCGTGTTCATGCCGGCTTTATCTGGATGAACGATTCGGCCGCCCGCTGGAACCGATTGCGGCCCGCTGGAAGCGCGGAGAGGTTCGGCTCGGGCGGCTCATGACTTTCACGCACGGAGTATGAAAGCAATCCGCCCGCCAACGCAAGACTGGTACCTTTGGAAGTCCCGGCTGGACCGTTTCTCCGCTCAAGGGCATAGACAAAGAGGGCGCGGACTGTGCGGCCGCGCCCCCGACGCAAGACAGGAGCAACTAGCGGACCCGTCTCAACGTCACTGGCATACTCCGGGATATCCCACTCGCCAGCAATTCCAGCCAGTACTGAGAGGTGTCGGGTTGATCTGGGACACCGGCTGAGATGGACCTCCGGATCCGAAAGCCCAGGCCCAGACGATTGGCTTGCTTCCTTTGACGGCGTTGAATTTGGGCTTCTTACTTCGAGTCGGAGGGCTGCCCTCGTGCTACCGTGAAATGTCGCTCTGCTTCAAGGTTCGAAACTGATGGCGGCGCAGCGCCTGGTCGGCCAGTTCATTGTCTTCCATGCTAAGGGCAATGATGGATTTTCCCTGTGGCTGCGGGATGAACGAATAGAGGTAGTTGATGTTTAACTCTGCCTCGAGTAGCGCTGACATCAACCGGCTCAGATCAGAAGAATCAACCTCGACGGCAACCACATAACTCTCAGTAAATGGAAAACCGTCCTGGACGAGCAAGTCCCGGGCGCGGTCTGGATCGTCCGTCACGAGGCGAACGATCGCGCTGTCGGTGGTGTCGAGCGCCATCAACGCGAGAACGTGAACGTTCCGAGCGTTGAGCAAACGGATCAGATCATGCAACCGGCCAAGCCGGTTGGGCGTGAAGACGGAAAACTGAATCACCTGATCCGGTTGTCTTGCTTTGGTAGTCTCAACCATATCGAAAAGCTTACCACAACCAGAAGCGCGCAGAATACAATTCTGCGCTGCGGCAGATGGAACATCCGCGCTAAAGGAGGCGCGGTTGACCCGTCCCGGCTGCGGCCAAGCCCAATTTCTTGTAACTGAGCTCGGTCGCCACCCGGCCTTGGGAGGTCCGTTTCAGGTAGCCTTCCATGATGAGGTAGGGCTCGTAGACTTCTTCGAGCGTATCGGGCTCTTCGCCCACGGCGACGGCCAACGAGCTGAGGCCGACCGGCCCACCTCCGAATTTGGTGATGATGGCCTCGAGGATGCGCTTATCCATTTCGTCCAGGCCATTTTCATCGATTTCGAGCATGGCCAGCGCCCGGTCAGCTACCTCATGGGTAATGCGGCCCTGATGTCTTACCTGAGCGTAGTCGCGCACGCGGCGCAGGAGATTGTTCGCGATGCGCGGAGTCCCCCGGCTGCGCCGGGCGATTTCACGAGCCCCATTTTCCTCGGTTTCGACGTTCAGCAACCGGGCGGAGCGAAGCACGATGTGCTGAAGCTGGTCGCTCTGATAATAATCCAGGCGCTCGCGAATGGGGAACCGAGTCAGCAGCGGCGCGGTCAGCAAGCCGCTGCGCGTGGTGGCGCCGATGAGCGTGAAGCGCGGGAGGTTAAGCCGGACGCTGCGGGCGTTCGGCCCTTGATCAATGATGATGTCCAGCTTGAAATCCTCCATCGCCGGGTAGAGGTATTCCTCGATGGTTTTCTGCAAACGATGGATTTCGTCGATGAACAGCACGTCGCCTTCTTCAAGATTGGTCAGCAAACCCGCGAGGTCACCGGCTTTTTCGATCGTTGGACCGCTGGTGCTCTTGAGGTTGGCCCCCATCGCTTTGGCGATGATGTTGGCCAGGGTGGTTTTGCCGAGGCCCGGCGGGCCGCTCAGCAGCACATGGTCGATGGCTTCGCTCCGTTGCTTGGCCGCGGCAACGGTGATTTCCAGGCGCTCTTTGACTTTGGCCTGGCCCGTAAACTCGGCGAAGATCGAGGGACGCAGCGTCATTTCGAGCGCCACGTCAGGCTTGGCCAGCACCTCTGAAATCATCCGTTCAGCCATGACCAAAGGATGTGGAAAGAACCACCCGAGGCAAAGGCAAATCGCGCCCTATTGCCAATGCTTATGGAATTGATTAAAGTAAACCCGAGGTCAGAAACTGGGTAACAAAACATGTGCCAACAGGGGACGAGGGAAGACAGAAGCTGGGCAAATAATGGGTTGCTTTCCCCAAAAAAGGTGTTGGTCCTCCCGGGGCCTCTTCTGCGATAGTCTCGCGCCTGAATTTATGAAAAATAACAAATATTGGTTCTGGGTCCTCGTATTGTTCGGATCACTACTGAGCTCGACCGGAGTTTATGCCAACGAAGCGGACATTAAAATCCCGCCTTTGGACGGCGTACGGTTCAATGGATTGGGAGGCGTCAGCGGCACAACGCTGATGTATGTCGGCATCTTGATTTGTTTTGTGGGAGCGATCTTCGGGTTGGTGCAGTACAAGCAGACCAAGGCCTTGCCGGTGCATGAGAGCATGGCCAAGGTTTCGAACACGATCTGGGAGACGTGCAAGACCTACTTATTCACGCAAGGCAGGTTTTTGGCCATTCTCTGGTGCCTGATCGCCGCCTGCATGGTGTACTACTTTAAAGTGCTGCAGGGCAACTCGCTGGGCAACGTCGTGGTGATTCTGTTGGCGTCGGTCCTGGGGATCCTCGGCTCCTATGGCGTGGCCTGGTTCGGCATTCGGATCAATACAACCTCCAACTCGCGCACCGCGTTTTCGGCGCTGAAAGGCGACCCGCTAGCGACCCTTGGGATTCCGCTGCGCTCAGGGATGAGCGTGGGTTTGCTGCTGGTGGCCGTGGAGCTGTTTTTCATGATTTCCATTTTGATGTTCCTGCCACGGGATCTCGTGGGTCCGTGCTTCATCGGCTTCGCGATTGGAGAGTCGCTGGGCGCCAGCGTTCTAAGAATTTGCGGAGGCATTTTCACGAAAATCGCCGATATCGGTTCGGACTTGATGAAGATCGTGTTCAAACTGCCGGAAGACGACCCGAAGAACCCGGGCGTAATCGCGGATTGCACCGGTGACAATGCGGGCGACTCGGTCGGACCGACGGCGGACGGGTTTGAAACGTACGGTGTAACCGGTGTAGCCTTGATCGCGTTCCTGGCCCTGGCGCTTGCGGCCAGTCCGACCATTTGCGCCACGTTGATCATCTGGCTGTTCGTGATGCGCTCGTTGATGATTGTCACTTCGCTGATTTCATATTTCGCCAACGAGGCGCTCAGCAAGGCGATGTTCGGCGGCAAAAAGGATTTTGATTTTGAGGCTCCGTTGACTCATCTGGTGTGGATTACCTCGGCAGTGTCGATTGCCATTACGTTCGCCGCCAGCAAGGTGCTGTTAGGGGATTTTCAGGATGCCAGCGGCACGGCGCAACCGGCACTGTGGTGGGTGCTCTCGTCGATTATTAGTTGCGGGACGATCGCGGGGGCGTTGATTCCTGAGTTCACCAAGGTGTTCACCAGCACCAATTCGCGGCACGTCAAGGAAGTGACCAACTGTTCCAAGCACGGAGGGGCGTCCCTCAACATCCTGTCCGGCTTCGTGGCGGGGAATATGTCGGCCTTCTGGATGGGGCTGGTCATTATGTTGTTGATGTTTACTTCCTACTATTTCTCTCAAAACCCCGCGCTCCTCGCGCTCATGCCGAAAGAATTTATTTTCGCCGCACCGATCTTCGCGTTTGGGCTGGTGGCGTTCGGGTTCCTTGGGATGGGCCCCGTGACGATTGCCGTGGATAGTTATGGTCCGGTCACCGACAACGCCCAATCGGTCTATGAATTGAGCCAAATCGAATCCCGCAAGAACATCCGGCAGGATATCAAGACCAGCTTCGGTTTCGACCCGGATTTTGAGAACGCAAAGTACCAACTGGAAAAGGGCGACGGCGCGGGCAACACCTTCAAGGCCACGGCGAAGCCGGTGTTGATCGGCACGGCGGTAGTGGGCGCAACGACGATGGTGTTCGGCATCATCATGTTGCTGCAACGAATGTATGAGGCACAGGTCGCGTCAGGAGTTCCGGGCCCGTTCAAGCCGGTCATCGACGCCTTGAGCATCGTGCAGCCCGAAATCATCCTGGGCCTGATCATGGGTGGGGCGGTGATTTATTGGTTCACTGGAGCCTCCTGCCAGGCGGTCGTGACGGGTGCCTATCGCGCGGTGGTTTATATCAAGGAGCACATGAAGCTCGACTCCACCACGGCCTCCGAGCAGGACAGCAAAGAGGTGGTCCGCATTTGCACGGTTTACGCCCAGAAAGGGATGTGGAACATTTTCATTGTGATCTTCTGCTTCGCACTGGCTCTGCCATTCTTTAATGCCTATTTCTTTATTGGGTATTTGATCGGGATCGCCTTCTTTGGATTGTTCCAGGCCATCTTTATGGCCAACGCAGGTGGCGCGTGGGATAACGCCAAGAAAATCGTGGAAGTGGATCTGCGCCAGAAGGGCACTGAACTTCACGCCGCCACGGTGGTCGGCGACACGGTCGGCGATCCGTTCAAAGACACCTCGTCGGTGGCGTTGAACCCGGTAATCAAGTTCACAACCTTGTTCGGTTTGCTGGCGGTGGAAATCGCTGTGACCATGAAAGACCGTGGACTCAAGACCGGAATTGGGGCGTTTTTCTTCATCGTTGCCCTGATATTTGTTTATCGGTCGTTCTACGCCATGCGTATTCCCGAGGAAGCGTCAACTGGATCGGAAAGCACGCCCACGCCCACGCCCGCGCCGCGAGCCCGAGATGAAGAATTGGTTGGCGCCAAACGGTAGTCCCGCGCACTCGTCTTGATAATTGCACCGCCCGCCGGGTGACAGCATCCGGCGGGCGCGATCGTTTGCGGTAACGGCCTGAGCCGGTTCAATTCAAGGAAAAGCGAAAAACTCCCACTCTGCCTGGGTGCTAAGTTTTGGGGCGGTCCAGAGTCAAAGCGGCCCGCACCAACCGGAGACGGCCGTAGTCGAAGCGTCCGCCCAGAGCCTCGAAGACAGGGGATAAGCTGCCGAGACCCATCTTGCGGAACACGGCTGTGATTTCGGCACGGTCTGCCGGAGTAAGAAACTGGTTTAAATCGATGTTTTCGCCACCGGCCAGAGCGTCCGCCAAATGTCCGTAGATGGTGCCGATCGAGAGCGATCGTTGGGCAGCGATGGCTTCGGGAGCTTCGCCAGCCTGGAACCGCCGCAGGGTTTCGCGAGCGGTGTCACCCAGACGGGCCCGGGCGGGAGCGCGTCCGGGAGTGGCGAACGAATCGTCTGCAAAAATCTGGCGCGGCTGGCTCACCAGGTGTTCGGAAATCTCCGAGAGGAACACGGAACCGAACTCACGCAACTTCTTTTCGCCTACGCCGCTGATCCGAGTGAACTCGCGCTCGTTAGCCGGGTAGTCGCGGGCCATTTGGCGCAGAGCAACATCTGAGAAGACGATGTAAGGCGGTACCCCGCGTTCATCTGCCAGGCGCTTGCGAAGTTGGCGCAGGCGTTCAAACAAGACCTCGTCGCACGCGATGTCGCCGATCCGGCGCGTCTTCGGCTCCGGAGCGCTCACGGGCTTAGTGAGGGTCACCGGCTGGCGCTGCTTGAGCCAGGCCAGGCCCGCGGGTGTCAGCGCCAACACGTTGAACTTATCGGCCGCCTGGCTCACAAACCCGAGTCGGACCAGCTCGCGCCCAATGGTTTTCCACTGCGGTCGGGTGTGTTCCCGGCCAATCCCATAGGTGGAGAGCTGCTCGTGCCGCCATTTCCTCACGTTCTCGGTACTGGCGCCGGTGAGCACCTCGACGATCTGGTTGAGACCGAAGTCAAAGCCGCTCTGCTGACGCACGCGGTAAACGCAGGACAGAAACTTCTGCGCCGCCAGCGTGCCATCGTACGTCTCACGGGGCGAAAGGCAGTTGTCACAAGCGCCGCAATCCTCAGGCTCGAATTGTTCGCCGAAGTAGCCGAGCAACTCGCTGCGGCGGCAGCAGGCGGTTTCAGCATAATGGACCATTTGCTGCAGTTGGGCGTGAGCCAACTGGCGCTCTTTGGGGTCGGGTTTCTCGTCGATGAACTTCAGTTGCTTGACGACATCTCCAGCACTGAACAGGAGCACGCATTCACTGGGCAAGCCGTCGCGCCCGGCCCGGCCGGTTTCCTGGTAGTAGCCTTCGATGTTCTTCGGCAAATCATAATGAACGACGAATCGCACGTTGGGCTTGTTGATGCCCATGCCGAAGGCGATGGTGGCGCACATCACCCGCGCCTCGTCCCGCAAAAAGAGCTCCTGGTGCCGCGTGCGTTCTTCCGGGGTCAGACCGGCATGGTACGGTTTGGCTCGGACGCCATCTTCACTCAGGCGCGTAGCGAGGCTTTCGGCGGTTTTGCGGGCCTGACAATAAACGATGCCGCTTTCGCGCGGACGGCCTTGCAGGAGATCGAGCAGTTGCGCATAAGGCTCTTCCTTGGCAAAGACGCGATAGGTCAGGTTGGGGCGGTTAAAACTGGCCACGTAGCAGCCGGGTTGGCGCAGCTTGAGGTGGGAAACGATGTCCTTACGCACCCGATCGGTGGCAGTGGCCGTGAGCGCCATCATCGGGATGGCAGGGAACAGCTCACGCAAATTCGCCAGTTGGCGGTATTCGGGCCGGAAGTCATGCCCCCATTCGCTAATGCAATGCGCCTCATCGACGGCGAGCAGAGCGAGGTTCCAGCGTTGCAGGTCGGACAGGAAGCCGGAGAGCATGAGCCGCTCCGGTGCGACATAGAGGAGGCGGTATTCGCCCTGGTGGAGGCCACGCAGCCGCGAGCGCGCTTCGGCACTGCCGAGCGAGGAATTGAGGAAGGTCGCGGGCACCCCACCCGCCTGAAGGCCATCCACCTGATCTTTCATCAACGCGATCAACGGCGAGACCACCACGGTGAGACCTGGCCGTGCCATCGCGGGCAACTGAAAACAGAGCGATTTGCCTCCGCCGGTGGGAAGCAAGGCGAACACATCTTTTCCGTCCAGAGCATCGCGGATGATCTCTTCCTGCAACGGTCGAAACGAGGTGAAGCCGAAGTATTGCTTCAGCAACGGTAAAAGTGGAGAACCAGTTTTTTGCACCCAGGTCAGAATACCTATTGCAAACCGCGGTTTGAATCAAAAAACAGACTTGCCTTTGCTTTGCTGTGGCTTTGAATTAAGCGATGAACCGCAACATTGCTCCCCTGGTAGTCCTCCTCGCCGTTGTGCTCGCTGGCACAGCCTCAGAGGCGAGCGCGGCGCCGCCGGTTGTTTCAGGCAAGCTGGTCATCCACGCGGACGCGGCCAAGGCTACGAATACG
>JANXQE010000693.1 GCA_025356925.1 Limisphaerales bacterium
TGACCTCGGCCACTTGCTCATGGAGCTGGGTGAGAGCCGAAAGCAGCTCCACAATCTGGTTTTTACGCCCCAGGATTGAGGCGGCACCGTTGGCAGGCCCGTTCCCGCCATTGTGGCCGCCCGTGTAGACACCAACCGCGCTCAATAACTCCCCGGAAAGCGTCACGAAGTGAAAAGCCCCGCCGCTGCTCCGCCAAGCCTCGGTCGCACTGCTCAAATCCCGCACGATGCGGGTCGTGCCAAGAACGCGCTGGAGCAGCGGCCGGATCGAAGCGTCGCTTTCGACCACGGCCATCGCTTCGAGCGGGGAGCCGTTAAGTTCAATCCGGTGCGCGAGCGCGGGCTGCTCTGCCGAGGCCGCCGTCGCCTCGTCCGGCACTGCGTTGGCCTGACCGTTCCGCACAAACGCCAGCGGTGCAATACTCGCTCGGCCCCGCTTGTTGACGCTTAAATCGGAAAGAATTTCCTGGGCAGACTCCGGCTGCTCGGTGAGGACCACCTGCAGGTGATGGCCGAGGGCGGTTTCGATCGCCGTCACGTACTGGTCCGCCACCCGGATCTTGTCAGCCAGTGACCCGAGCACATGTTGCGATTGTTTAAGCGCTGCCAAAGAGCCTTCGCTAAAGCCTTCATGACCCGCCTGCAACTGCTCCAGAACGTTGAGCCGCGAGCGTTTCTCGGCCTGCTCCTGCAACAGGGCATCCTGCTCCCTGCCCGCCTGATTCAGGTGCTCCTGAATTTCGCGCAGGCGAGCCTGGCGTTGTTCGACCGTGCCGCGCTGGGTCTGCGCATCGACCCTTTGAGTCTGCACATTGGCAGCGAACTCGTGCAGCCGCGCCTCCAAGCGCGACCGTTCCTCCTCCAGTTGGATTTTCTCGGCAGAAAGCTTTTCCAGGCGAATCGCATTCCCTTGCTTCTGCAGGTCCAGCGCCGTGAGCTCGTTGCGGACACGCGTGAGATCCTGCGCGGCGGTAAACGCCTCCGTTTGAGCCTGGCGCAAACCTTCCTGCTGCTGGCGCAACCTTTCTTCGACCCCGCGCAAGGTCTCCTTCTTTGAGTCCAGCGCCATGCGGTGATTCACCAGCGCCATCTCTGACGCCTCGAGATTCGCCGTGACGGTGGCATGTTCCTGCGTGGCAATGTGCCGCCGTTCTTCGGCCTGGTTAACGTCAGCCAATGCCTTGGCGTTCTGCGCATCCAGTTCGCGCAATCGTTCCTCGTTGAACTGGATCCGGCTTTCGTGCCGATCCATTTCACCTTTCAGCTCCAGCCCGCGTTGCTGCCTGGCGCCGATCTGGTGTTCCAGCTCAGATAATCGCCCCCGCAACTGCGTGATCTCATCCTCGCATTGCAACACCGTGGCCGAGCTGGTCTCGATTTCAGCACGCAGGCCTTCTGCTAGCGTCTGGCGCTCGCGGATTTCGGTCTGCAACACGTCAAACTGGTGGCGCGCGAGCTGGGTATCCAAGTGCTGGAGATCCTGTGAAATCTGTTTGTATCGGCGCGCTTTGCCGGCCTGCCGTTGCAGCGAGCCGATCTGTCGTTTCACTTCCCTGACCAGGTCCTCGATTCGCACCAGGTTTTGTTCTGTGTACTCGAGTTTGCGCAAGGCCTCCTTTTTCTGCGCCTTGTATTTCGTTATTCCGGCTGCTTCTTCGAAGATCAGGCGGCGGTCCTCGGGCTTGCTGGAGAGGATTTGCGTGATATTGCCCTGGGCCATAATGCTGTAACTCGTCCGCCCGACCCCTGTGCCCATGAACAGTTGCTGAATATCCTTTAGCCGGCAGGCGGTTTTATTGATGTAATACTCGCTTCCTCCATCCCGGAAGACTCGCCGTGTGACGGTCACCTCGTTGTAAGCAATCTCAACCCCAGAAGCGATGAGGTGTTCCTCATCCACCCCCCCGATCGTAAGCGACACCTCCGCCATCCCCAAAGGTTTGCGGCTATCAGTACCATTAAAAATGACATCCGCCATTTCTCCACCACGGAGCGCCTTGGCGGATTGTTCCCCCAATACCCAACGAATGGCGTCCGACACATTCGACTTACCACAGCCATTGGGACCAACGATGGCCGTCACCCCGGGCTGGAAATTTAGCGCGGTTTTGTCGGCAAAGGACTTAAACCCTAAGACGGTCAAATTCTTGAGATACATGATATGGTTAAACCAAGCAGAGCTTGGTAAATAAGTAAAGCGGAAAACCACTATATGCAGTACGTCGTGAACGTCGGAGCACAACTAATAGGTGAGGAACCGAGATTTGGATTGTGCCGATGTACCGCGTTTTCCGGGGTATTTTTACTACCCTCCCTTTATCGCAAAGTTCGCTGGTATTTCAACAAGTTTTCGCCAAAATCTGGCGCGAGGACAACTTGTATCCACGCCGAAAGACGCCCAGAAAACGAATGAATGCCGTCGGGAAAGCGTCTCAGCCACGAAACATGCGCGTCAGCACAACTCCAGGCCCGAGATGGGCTCGGGCCAAAAGCTGGGCCTTGGGCGCGACAGAACCATTCCTGAGGTTCGTTCTTTTGCTCGTCATGGGTTCCCGGGTGAGTGGAGCCGACGCCTACCAACCCTCGGCTGTCGTCCCGCCCAGAGTCTTACGCGAAATGCGCGGTGCCTGGGTGGCCAGCGTCGGCAACATCGATTGGCCGTCGACGAATGGGTTAAGTACCGCTGGACAAAAAGCGGAGATGACAGCCCTGCTGGACCGCGCGGTCGAACTCAAGTTAAACACGATCATTTTCCAGGTCCGACCCGCGTGCGACGCCCTCTATCTTTCAGCCCTCGAGCCGTGGTCCGAGTATCTGAGCGGCACCATGGGGAAACCGCCCGAGCCTTTCTACGATCCGCTCGCGTTCGCAATCGAGGAGGCACACAAGCGTGGATTGGAGCTGCACGCCTGGTTTAACCCGTACCGCGCTCGGCACCTGATCGCAAAGTCCCCCATCGCGCCCAACCACATCTCCAGGACTCACCCGGAATGGGTGCGGCACTACGGGAAGATGCTTTGGCTGGACCCTGGCGAAAAAGGGGTCCAGGAATACTCGCGTAGGGTAGTGATGGATGTCGTCAACCGCTACGACATCGATGGCGTTCACTTCGACGACTACTTCTACCCTTACGCGGAACAGGATGCGTCCAGAAAGGATATCGAGTTTCCGGACGAAGCGAGTTGGCGACGATTCGGCGCTCGCTCCAAGCTAAGTCGCGAAGACTGGCGTCGGGACAACGTGAACACCTTTGTCCACCAGGTCTACATTTCGATCAAAGCGGCCAAACCCTGGGTG
>JANXQE010000267.1 GCA_025356925.1 Limisphaerales bacterium
TGCAAAAACTACAGGGGTGGTTGCATCCCTCAGCGATTTTTACATAAGCGAAATGCCGAGGTGTCAGCCGGAAACGAGGCGTGGCGTAGTCCGGGATATACTTCGGTCGCAGGTTTACTGAGAGCACCGGCGCAACTGGAATCGGCGCGCTCGCGGCAGCCCGAGCAGTGGCGGAGGCGTTGGATTTCGGCTCTCTTGCGTGGTCATGGTTGTGGCCGGCAACCCCGTTTGGCTCTGGGGTCTGCTTTCCCTCGAACTCCGCCAGGCGCCCGACGATTCCCGAGGCGGAGCCCGCTCCGGGTGTGGCCGTTTTTCGGTTAACACCAGGCCGCGCCTTGCCAGGCCGCTGGGATTCCTCAATCCTGAGTGCTCGGCGCACCATCGTCTGCCGGACGATTTGCGTTACTTCGGCAACCTGATCGATTCCCATGAACGCGTCGACCTCGGGAAGCAGCTTGGGCAGTTCATCGCGGAAACGCTGCGGCAGGCAGCCGGCGACAATCAATCCCTGCTGGTTATTCCGGGCGCGCCGGACTTCGTCCGATTGCAGAATCGCGTCGACGCTTTCCTCTTGAGCTGAATCAATAAAGGAGCAGGTGTTGACGATCACAACGTCAGCCTGCGTTGCGTCATTGATGATCTCCACCCCGTCCTTCAGTAGCGTGCCAATCATTACCTCGGAATCGACCAGATTCTTGGCGCACCCAAGTGAAATCAGTCCGACTCGTAGCGGGCGTTCGGTTGAGGACTTCATTTGGTCGGAACCCGCTCCGGGATGCTGTTGGTGTCTACGGTAGAGGGCGCAGGTTCGGCTCCCAGGTTCAGTTTAGTGCGCAGGACCGCCCGCATTTCGGGCAGGACTCCGTGCTCCGGATCAAGCATCCGATTGAGCACCTCTCTCTGGATGTCGTCCAACGGGGAGATGGCTAACGCCTCTCCTCGAGCCTGGGTCTTGCTGGCGTACGTGTCCCGCACCTTTTCCGCCAGCAACTTAAAACCTGCGGCGCGGTTGTCGTCGCCAATGGCCAGGCTGGTCAGGGCGTTACCCAGCAGCCCCTCGATGATAGCCTTTACGCGATCCCGCGACATGGTCTCGCTGACGTCCTCCTGAACCCGATCCACGGCATATTGATCCAGTGTCAGGTTGCGGGCAAACGAGTTAGTCCGGTAATCCAGCAAAGTGGCGTTGGGAAATTTTGTTCCGAGGTATTGGTACCAATGCGCGGCATCCGGGATCCGGTTGTCCACATACAAAAAATAGACGGCGTCCTTCAAGAAATTCTTGTGCGCCTTCTCGATGTGGTCTCGATTCTTTTCGTCATCGTTCGCCGCCTGCTCGTAGGCGGCGCTGACCTTCGGGATGATGTCCAGGTTCGGACCGAACTCGAAAGCTTTGATGAACGGATTAGCCACCAATCGCCCTCGCTGAAAACTGATCTGCATGGACTGGTAGATTACCCGGCGCAGCGTAATCAAATCCTCCTGTTTGACCTTGGTGGGATTCAGCGCAGCCCGCTTCAAGCCCAGGGTCGCCCAATAAATCGCATGAGCCTCGGGCAGCCGCCATTCCAACGGACCATCGATCTGATCGATTTCCTTCATGAGCTCCGGATCCATTTTGTATTTGTCGCGCAGCAGCGCCGCCCGTTGCTTCTGATCCTCGGTCTGCGGGTGAATGAGCTCATCCAGATTCGGGGTTTTCTTGTCGAAAACGACGGCCATGTCGTTGGCCCACGCCTGTTTATAATACACGTTGGCGTCGTCCATGTTGGCGCCCATTTTGTGCTGGAAGAACCAGGCCAACTCGCGATAGATGAGCGTTTCGTTACGATTGTAGCGAAGCCCGTCGTCTCTGAGCAATTCGATGGCGCGCTCCACCCAGCGCCAGCGGTCCGGGTAATCCTTGAATTTAACCGAGATGTTGTAGGCCATGTTCCAGGACTGCACGAGCCAGACTTGCACGAAATGCGGTTCCAGCTTGGTGATCCAGTCGGCCAGTTGTGCCATCTCGAAGTACTTGTCGTCATCCTGCAGGTCGCTGGCGCGGATCCAAAGAACGTTGGAGATGAGCCCGCGAAAACCACCGAGGGCCACCGTCGTGAAGGCCAGCACCGGCGGCGCGTTTTCCAGAGGCTGCACCAGCGTCAGACCCATGGCGTCGCGGTCCAGGTTCAGCGACTCCTGCACTTGGGACACGCCCACAAGCAGCGCCGCAGCCAGGATCACCAGCAGAATTTTTTTCCACTTCGAGCTCATTGGGTCCCTTGGGCAGTCGCGAGCTCTCGCCGGCTGAACACAAAAATCCCAAATGCGCTGAGACTGCCGCTAAGCAACCCGACGACCTGCGCGAACGCCAAACCAAGCTGTTCCCAAGTGACGCTGCGTCCGGTACTGAGCGAATCGATGGGAGAGAAATCCCGCGCCAGGGAAATAAGCTTGAGCACGGCGCGGAATGTGGGAATGACCACGACGTCGGCCGGTGACGAACCCTTGGTCCCCTTCTCGGCATCGTAGTTGGCGATGGTGCCTTCGGACACGGCGTTGGCCATTGTGCCACTCGCAAACACCAACGTCAGCGCACCGATGGCGCAAAAGGCGGCCACCGGGAACGACAAGAAGCTGGCCGACGCCAATCCCAAGGCGGCCAGCAACGACATCCAGCAAAAAATGATGCCGAGGCCGCGAACAAAGTTCAATCCGAACCCTCCTTCGCGATAGAGAACTTCGATCCCTTCATCCAACGGAAAGAGCAGCGCAGTGTCATTGCCGTTGAAGAACTGCACCGTCAGCACCCCGTTTTCGTCGAACAGGTTTGGGTCGATTGGAAACTCATGAAAAGTGTCTGGAGCGAGGCTCATAATGTCACTGCGCCAGAGCGCGGTCTTCTGCGGCACGCCGACCGCCCAAACCCCGCCAAAGGTGCCCGAGGGACTCTTATCGGCCGAATTGAATTTGATGCGCAGATAAAGCGGCCGGTCGCGCAGGTAATTTTTTGCCAGTCCCAAATCGATCACCCATCGTTTCGTGTAGGCGGGAGGAACCAATTGATAATCGGCTTTTACTTGCTCTCGGATTTGTTTGCGCACCTCGGTCAGGTCAGCCCGATCCACCCGGGTGTTCTTCAATCGCTCCTTGAGAGCTTGCTCGGTGGCGGAATCGATTTCTTTATCAACGCCGGGCGGTTTGGCTGAACCGCGGGCCACCAGCACCTCATTGCGCAGAACCGATTGCTGATCGGCGGGCAAACGACTCGCGCGCCATTGGAGCAAGCCATAGATGCTCAGCCCGGCCAGCGCCAGCAACGCGGCGTTCAGGGACATAATCCCGAGCCATTTGCCCAGCCAGATTTGCCAGCGGGCAATGGGTTTTACTGCCACCATTTGCATCTGACACTCTTCGATATCGCGTGCCAGGGTGCCGCATGCCAGCCAAAGCGTGGACAGGCCCAAAAGTCCGGTCACCGTGCTGAGCGTATAGGTGAGCAGGATTTGAGTAAACCCTCGCGCCGTGCCATCGTCTTTGATCAACACTGGCAATCCGATCACCGAGGCCAGCAGCAACACGGCTACGACCAGGAAAAGCTTGAACCGAAAAGCGGCTTTCCAGGTTAACCACGTAATGGCAAAAAGACGTTGCATGCCGTTGACCGCAAGAAGCAGAAGGCCCCGCTATTTCGGACGCCCGAGCAACGAGGCAAGTTTCTCGTTCGCCTTTTCGAGGTCCGCGGCCTTTGTCCCTTCCTCGACCTTGGCCGCCGTTGGGCCAGGCTCGTTTGGCTTCGCCAGGGCTTCCAGCTTGCGCTGGTCCACCGGCGCGACCGGCTGCGCGGCGACCCGCGCTGGAGTAGTGTGGGCGGGTTGCGCCTCGCTCAGGCGCTCCAGGATCCTGTCGCCGGCGGGCTTCTCCTCCGCCTCACCGCGAAGATACGCCGCCACTCGCGCGCCAGACCTTGCCCCCGAGGTTTCGGTCGCCGCACGCCTGGCTTTTTGCACAACCTCCAAAAAGTAACTTTCGAGGTTCTGCGTCGGCGTATCGATCTGAACCTTATCCTCGGCGACGTCTTTGCGGATGATCTCCAGGACGCGCTCCATCGTTTGTCGTGATAAGGCGGGTGTGGTGATTCGAATCGCGTCGGGTGTGGCCAGCAAGTCCTTGAGCGTACCCATCGCGTGGATTTTGCCTCCGTAATAAATCACGACGCGGTTGCAGACATCCTCCACGTCCGACAGCAGGTGGCTGCTGAGGATTACGGTCTTGCCACGCCGCGCCAATGCGAGAATCAAATCCTTGACCTCGCGGCAGCCGATGGGGTCGAGCCCGGCGGTGGGTTCGTCCAGAATCACCAGGTCGGGGTCGTTGATCAACGCCTGGGCCAGGCCGATGCGGCGTTGCATTCCTTTGGAAAACTCGCCCACCGCCCGGAGATGAGCTTGAGTCAATCCCACCATCTCCAAGAGCTGTTCGGAGCGGTTTAGACGATCGGCCTTTGGCAATTCGAATAGGTTCCCAAAAAAATCCAGAGTTTCCCGGGAATTCAGGTAGCGATACAAATAGGATTCTTCCGGGAGATAACCGATGCGCGATTTAGTCGCGACATGGCGAGGGGAGTGGCCAAAGACTTCGATATGGCCTTTCGTAGGATAGAGCAAACCGAGCAACAATTTCACCGTGGTCGATTTACCGGACCCGTTGGGCCCCAGCAATCCGAACACTTCCCCGCGCCGCACTTCGAAATCAACGTTGTCCACCGCGCGTGCCTTGGGACGACCCCAGAAGTCTTTAAAGACCTTCGTCAATCCGCGAACGGAAATAACGACCTCACCGCTGCGTTCCTGCGGATTGGCGGGGATCGGCTGGCTGGTTTCAGTGAGTGTCATACCGTTTGGTCGGGCGTCGGCGCTGGGTCTTTCGCCTTTGGGTGATCACGTTGCCAGTTTCGGCTCCAGTTCCCGTTGAGACGGGGAAGCTGGCCTTGAGGGAGGAGTCGGCGCGGGCTGGGGCTGGTAATGCTCAAGCTCTTCGCCCTTGCGCACCAGTCGAGCGCTATTAAAAACCACGATTAACGAGCCCGCGGTGTGCATGGCAGCCGCCAACACCGGAGGCACTTTACCCAATGCGGCCAGCGTCATGCCGCCGATGATAAACGCCACGCCAAACAGAAAATTCTGATTGATCACCGCGCGCGTGCTGCGCGAAAGTTTTATCAGGAACGGCAGCCGGCGCAGGTCATTATTCATCAGGGCAATCGTCGCGCTGTGAATCGCGACTTCGCTGCCGGCCGCACCCATGGCGATGCCAATGTCCCCGGCCGCCAGCGCGGGGGCATCGTTGACGCCATCGCCAACCACAGCCACCTGGTAGCCTTTGGCCTTCATGGCTTTGACGAACTCCACCTTGTTCTGCGGCAGACATTCCCCCTCGGCTTCCTCGCAACCAATCTCTTTAGCGACGCGGTTAGCGACCGGTTGACGATCCCCTGAAACCATCGAGATCCGCCGCACACCGTTTTCTTTTAGTTCGGCAAGCGATTCGCGCGCCTCAGCTCGAGTCTGGTCCTGCAACCCCACCCACCCGATGCAGCGCTTTCCTTCGGCAACGAAAATCAGGCTCCAGCCCTCCGTCTCGTTGAGGTCGACGGACTTGGCAAAATCGCCTTCGACCTGGTTGTCCCTAAGCCACTGCGCCCGGCCGACCAACACCAGGCTGCCGTTCACTTGAGCTTGGATTCCGCGCCCGGCGGTTTCCGAAAACTCCTTCGGTTCAACCAGCGGAACGCCTGCTTCTTTGGCCAGTTGGGCTAGTGCTTTGGCGGTCGGGTGGTTGCTATATTTTTCAGCCGACGCCGCGAGTCGCAGCAGGTCCGCAGGTTTAGTATCGCCCAGCGGCGCCAGGCGGCTCACCGCCAGCTCACCAGTGGTCAACGTCCCGGTTTTGTCGAAGATGAAGGCATTGATTTTTGCCGCCAGCTCGATATCGGCGACATTCTTGATCAAGATGCCCAACCGCGCGGCCGCCGAGAGGGCCGCTACCATCGCTGTGGGCGTCGCGAGAATGAACGCGCAGGGACAACTGAAAATGATGACCGAGATGACGTTGTCGAGCCGCCGCGTGAAAGCCCAGACCAGCGCCGCGATCACCAGCACGAGCGGGGTGTAGAAACCCATGTACTGGTCGACGATCGTCATGATCGGCAGTTTGGTCTTTTCTGCGGCCAGGATCAGCTCACGAACCCGGCCGAGCGTGGTATCCTGCCCGGCGCGGCTCACCTTGATTTCCAACACGCCCGTCAGGTTTTGTGTCCCGGCGAACACTTCGTCACCGGGTTTCTTGTCCACCGGCAGAGACTCGCCCGTGATGGTCGACTGATTGAAGGACCCCTGCCCGGCCAGGATCACGCCATCCGCCGCGACATTGTCGCCTGGCCTGACTCGGATGACGTCTCCGACCGCGAGATCCTTGGCCGCGACCTCTTCCTCGCCCTGAGGGGTAATGCGTCGAGCTTTGGTCGGAGTCAGCTTGATGAGCGATTCAATCGAGGCGCGGGCGCCCTCCGCCGTGCGGGTCTCGATGATCTCGCCCAGGAGCATGAAAAACGCCACGACTCCCGCGGTTTTGTAATCGCCGCTGGCGAATGCCGCCAGGACCGCGATGGCCACCAACTCGTTGATCCCCAGCATGCCCCGATACACGTCCCGCATCGCCGTCCAGACAATCGGATAGCCCAGAGTAATCGCACCCAGAAACGCGCTAACACTCGCGACGATCTGTCCTCTCTCGAACATCCAGTCAACGAGGAAGGCGTTGAGCACGAACACCACTCCGACCAGCGTCTGCCACAGGCGCACGGGCGCATGTTCATGATCGTGGCCGCAGGCGGCGCATGACTCATCGTTCGTGGCATCATGCTGGTGTTCGTCGCGGCTTAACAGGGAGGTGACTTGCATTTTATGGCCTGGTTTCGTCGCTCTTTTGTTTGGGCGGCTCGCGATTTAACAGTAACCGAAATTCTTTCGGGTTTCCACCCGCTCCTTCGGTGAGAAAAATCTTGTCCTGAGCGTTGGTCAACACTCGGCCGAGGGTCTCAGTCAAGCGCTGTTGGGCAAACAGACCCGGGTTTTGGCGAAACTTGGGCAGCAACTCCTTGAAACGGTCGGCCTGGCTTCTGATCTCGTTGACTTGCCGAGAGCGATCGGATTCGGCGAACGTTATCAGTGAACTAGCGTCAGCGCCGGCCTTGCTGGACACTTGAGATTCGTGACTATGAGCGTCCTCGAGAAGTTTCTGTTGGGTGAGCGCGGCTTTGAGCACACTGTCAAAGGCGTCCCTGAGCTGCCGGGGTGGGCGACTCTGCACGAGGCATTCCTCGATTTCGATCCCCAGACTCTCTTGAGTCACCAGCTCGACTGCCCTCTTCCGCACTGCCTCTTTAAACCCTGCCACGTCCCGCGTGAGAAGATCGTCCACCTTAAAACCAGAGGCCGCAAACATCAGCGCGTTATCCAGCGCATTCTGCACCGCGTTCGATGCATTGACAAAGTTGAATACATAGGTCACCGGGTCGGAAATGTGGTAAGTCAAGGTCGCGCGGGTATGGACGATATTGCGATCCGCAGTCAGCACGTAGCTGTCGACCAACGGGTTCAGAGGGTAGGTCACGGGCAACGAGGCCTCCTCGGTACCTGCCAATTCCTGTTCCGGCGTCGTTGCGTACCAGCCCACCGTCGAACTCACTCTCTGAATCGCAGAGATCGGGACCTTGACGTACTCGTCAATCGGGTAAGGAAAAGACCAGTGCAAACCTGGACCCAACAATGCCTTTTGCCCGTCACCGACTGGTCTGCCCAACCGAATGATCATGGCTTGTTCCTGCGGCTCGACCGTGAAAAAGCCGGAGCCCAGAAAGACGACCAGGAGTACGAACATCACCACTTTTACGATCCAAAAACTGCTGCGCAGCGCCTCGGTCAGCGCCTCCGAACCCGCGTCCATCGGCCTTTCCGCGCCTGCCGCCGGCTCTGGAGCACCCTCGATCTTATGGTCGTGATCGCTCATCGGGCTGCTTTAAGCAAGTTGGTCGAGACTCCGCTGAACAAATCGAAAGGCGGAGTATGCTGGTCGAAAATCAATGTCGATTTTTCCTTGAGCGCGTCTTCCAGCGCACTCAGGCGAAATATGAAATTGGCCAGTTCCGGGTTCTGCTGAAAGACGGCGAGGGACTTGGCGGCCTCCGCCTCGCCCTTGCCACGGATTTCGGTCGCCTTGGCGGCGGCATCGGTCAAGACAACCGCGGCCTTACGGTCGGCCTCGGCGCGGATCGTTTGGGCCTCCGCCTCGCCTTCATACTGCGACTTATCAGCCAGCCGTTTGCGCTCGGCCTGCATGCGTTCGAAAACCGACGCGGTCACATTCTGCGGGAGCCCCAATTTCTTGATCCCGAGAAACTCAATCTCCAAGCCATAATTGTTGCCGCGTACCCCGGTTTGCATCACCCCCAGAATCTCTTTCTCAATATCGACGAATTTGTTTGCCTCGGCGCTCGGGGATAAAAAGTCGAAGAGCGGATGTTTGCCAATCACCGAAAGCTTTGCGTTGCTGAGCATGCGTTCCATGACTTTCTCCGCCTCGGCAATCGGCTCGGAGCTGCCGGCGAACTTAGGGAAAAAGGCTTTGGGATCGGTGATCTTCCAGCCCACAAAAACGGAAGCCAGGACATTGAAGCTATCCTGGGTGAGCCCCTCGGTGAGCCTATCCTCGAAGTTTTGAACGCGCTGGTCGAACCGGTGAACGCTCTCGATCGGCCACGGCCATTTTAGGTGCGGGCCGGGCTCGGTGACATCACGAGTAGGTTTGCCGAAAGTAGTCACCACCACGACTTCGGATTTGCGGACCTGGAATACAAACAACAGGAGGCCAACGATAAGGATCAGGAGAACCCCGATCGCAAGAATGAGTGGATTCCGTTTCATGTTAAAATCTATTTAGGCGACGGGACTTTCAGGTTGAGGAGGTCTCGCGCGATGGATTCCTGCAGATCGAACACGATCACATCATGCGTGTTGGTGGCCAGCATGAGGTATTTTCGGGCGTTCGCAGTTGAGCGCGCGAAGGTGCTCAGGTAGGCCCGTTGAAGGTACACCGACGGCGCCGCTTCAAATGCCGGGATTTGGTTGGTAAATAGTCCGGCGTGCGCCATCGCGCCCACTTGTCGCGCCAGTGCTTCGGACTCGGCGAGATCAACCACTGTTGTCGCCTGCGCACCCGCCAGAGCGTTGGTTTTAATCTCATCGGCCCGGGCGGCAAGAATCCTGGCTTCCTTGAGCTGGGTCGCCGCCACGACTTTCTCATAATCTGGCGCCACTTTGACAGGTGGATGCACGTCTTGCAGGCCTACTTCAATGATGCGCGCCCCCAAACGGTGTGCATCCGATGCCGTCTGAATCCGTTGCGCCAGAGCTTGGCCTGCCTCCAGCCGACCGGAGGACATCAGTTCGGTCAAATCAGCCCCCGCCAGATAGCGGACGATTTCCCGTGTCCCGATGTCCTGGAGCAGCGAGGGAGCATCTTCGTTCTCGTAAGCCCAGTCGACCACGTTGGTAATCTGATATAAGACCGGTATGCTTCCGGTGACGAGGCTTACAGGGGGGGTGCGTTTGCTGGCCGGTTGATTGGTCTCGCCAGCGGTCACCGCCTCTCGATTGGCGACCAGAAAGTTGTCTTCCTCTCCTCTCGTGTGCGCCACTGTCCAGAGCACGGCGCGGTCCTCTTCCTTCTCTGACCCAGGAGCCGAACCGACCTCAAACGTTTGGATCTGCTCGGTTCGGAACCGATAGATTTTGTCGACGGGCCACGGCCATTTGAAGTGCGGGCCTGGCTCCAGCACGGGCCTGCCCTCGACTGGTTTGCCAAAATGCTCCAACAGCGCTTGTTCGCCAGGCTCGATAATCACCAGGCCGGTGGAGAGGATCAGCAGCAAAAGCTGCAGCGGCAGAAGCCATAAAACCGCCCGCTCAAAAAAGCGATAGAACCAGGTTTCGGACACTTTGAACCCAAACTGGTAATCAATCGCCTGAGCTGCGGTGGTAATGAGCCCCTCGGGCTGGCCGAGCAGCCCAACCAACCGGCCGTCGTACAATGGCCGGCCGACCTTGCCCTTGACGCGTGGCCGATAAATCTCCAAAACCAGCGCCACCAGCGTCTCCACACCCACTAACGCCAACAAGCCGCACAGGATGTGAGCCACGTATAAATCCGCCCTGGGAATACGCGCCTGCACCCCGATAATTCCCGCGCCCACGATTGCGCACAACACTGCGTTCAGTAGCAGATAACTGGCACTGGGCCGCAGCAAGCGTTGCTTCTCCAGTCGCGCATAGGTCGCAGAGAACCGGCCCAACAGGAACAGCACCAAGGCCAGCAGGAAAAAAATGAACATCCCCGCCATTGGCTGCTTCAAGTTCGGTGTCGTCGAACTACTGGAAAGCCATCTCCAGAAGAAGTATGCGCCGCCCGCCTCGGCCAGGCAGAGGACCAGGGTGAAGATCGGGACGAAGAACCGCTCGAACTGCTCTCGCGAACGCTGAGCCGGAAATACTTCGGCATCGCGCACTTCGAACAAAGCCGAGTCGCCATGCGTTCGCGCCAACTCGTCAAACTCCAGCTTCTCGAGCTGCTCGCTGTGCTCGAGCCGCATCTGGAACCAGCTCACGGCTGCCACGAGAGTTCCCAGTCCAAGGAATAAGACGCTGACCTGCCCTGCCAGCGAGTTGGTGTAGCGCGCCACAATAAAAGCGGCCGCGCCTGCTGCCAGGGAAATTACCAGGTTTACCAGCCCGTTCTGCTGTATGCTTCGTTCCATCGAAATTCAGCCGGCCCAATCAGGAGCCGTGTATATTCAGCTCAACTCACGGTCCTCGAACAATGCCACGGCCAAGGCGAGCGCTGCCCCAACATAGGCGAGCGCATAGGCAAAAGCCTTGCCGACGTAGCCCCACTGCACAGCGCCTTGCTCGGCATTCAAAGCGTCGGCGAGCCAAAAAAGCTGCCAATTCGGCGTCACCGTGTAAAGAACAGAAGCCCACCAGGCTCCACCCATCCCGGCCCGCGTGAGCCGCGCTTTGTCTTGACGCGTGATCTTTTGCCGTTCGGCCGGCTCGAGGGTGCCGTTTTTGTCGCCGTCGTACTTGGCAACCAATTCCTTGAGCAGGGTCTTTTGCTCCAGCGACCAGCGTGAGCTCGCGATTTCCCCCTGCAAATCATAACGCCAAACCGGTTCCGCCTGGCGACCGAACAAATAATCGGACATGATCCCCAGCAGAAAGCACGCGGAACAAATCGCCAGCGTCGGAATCATATCGAACCGGGTCGAACAGGCCAGCGCCAGGGCCGCCAGGATCCACAAGGCGAACAACACCAGTATCGAAGCCGGCACCATTCGCCAATCCACTCCGGTTGCGAAAGCCTGAGGCGTGCCGTGTTTATCGTAAAAATTTATGACCACGAAGGCGATCGTCATCATCAGAATCAAACAGAACACCGCGTCGGAGACAAACGGGCGCCTCAAAAAAAAGTTACTGAAACCACCCAGCGAATAAGCCACGATCAGGCCTAACGCAAACATACCGACCGCAAATAAGTCGGTCGAGCCGTAGGCGTCAAACGCCATTCGGCTCGCGAGCAACGCCGCCAGCAGATTCACGTAGGTCAGCAGCGCCAGCGCGGTCATCAGCCCAACGAATTTCGCCAGCAAAAACTGCGCGCGCCCCACCGGCTTGGACAGCACCGCCAGAACTGTCCCGCTCCGGATCTCCCGGGCCAATGAGGCCGAAGCGCTCAATACCGCTCCAAAGAGCCCCGCCAGGAGCATCGTCGCCAACGTACTGTCCTTGACCAGCTTGGGCTCGTCACCAAAGGCAAAGTAGAACGGGGTCGCGAGGAAAATCTCAAAAACCGCCGAACTAGTCATGAGCAGCAGAAAGACAGGCTGCCGAACCAGCTCCATAAAAGCGTTGGTAGCGATGGTAATGAGCTGTCGCATCTATCTAATCAGTCAAGCCTGACAGAGTATGAACCGCGCGCCTGAATGCAAACCGATAATGCATGAGGGTGCCATTGTGCCCAACCGGCTCGGCGTTGGAACTGTGCGTTTGACCGCACACCTGGGGGCGAGGGGGAAAGCCCGAAACCCGAAGGCCGAAGGCCGAAGGCCGAAAGAAATCCGAAGGCCGAAATCCGAAAAGCCACGAACCCTCAGTCGATAACGTGGGCGTTTCGACCGCTCTCAGGGTCGAACGCTGGACCAATGCACTCCTTCGGATTTCGGATTTCGGGTTTCTTTCGGCCTTCGGGTTTCGGCCTTGCCTCCGCTCGCTTCTTTGACAATTGGCGCTCCTCTAAGGTACCCTCGCGCTACGGCAAAACTGGGCTTAGGGTCAATCCGTTGAACAAAATGATTATCGAGGAAGACGCTTCTGCGGCGCAGCTCGCGAAGATTCGCGAGTTGTTCCTCGA
>JANXQE010000290.1 GCA_025356925.1 Limisphaerales bacterium
CGAGCGGGCTCCTGTTGTTCACCGGGCCAACCGGCTCGGGCAAGACCAGCACGATGTATTCGGCTCTGTGTCACATCATGCAGCGAGAGGGAACGAGTGTGAGCATCAGCACGGTCGAGGATCCCGTCGAGTTCAACTTGCCCATGGTGAGCCAGACCCAGATTAACGCCGCCCAGGGATTCAACTACGCTATGGCCTTGCGGAGCATCATGCGCCAGGACCCTGAGGTGATCATGGTCGGCGAGATCCGTGATGCGGAAACCGCGGCGATCGCCGTCCAGGCCGGGTTGACCGGGCATCTGGTCATTAGCACCATCCACTCCGGGGTTTCGGCCGGAGCGTTCACGCGCCTCATCAACATGGAGATCGAGCCCTTCATGCTGGCTTCGAGCATCATCGCCGTGATGGGTTTGAGGCTCGTCAGGCGGATTTGCCCGCACTGCTCGCAACCGTACGAACCGGCTCCGAGCCAATTAAAAGTTGTGCCTGAAGCGCTGGTGTCGCAGGCGCGATTTCAACGCGGCACGGGCTGCGAACAGTGCGCTCAAACCGGCTACGCGGGGCGCCTGCCGGTCAGCGAGTTGCTGCTCGCCAACGAGCCGTTTCGGGAAGCGGTGCTGAAGAAAATGCCCACATCGGCCCTCGAAGAGATCGCCATTCAAAACGGCATGCAAACACTGTGGCAAAACGGTTTGCATCGCGCGATGACCGGCCAAACCACCTTGGAAGAGACGGTGCGGGTACTGGCCGCAGATATGATGTGAACCTCCCGATTTCGTGCTAAATTGGCTCGGCAGGAAAAGAAAGGACTGATCAGGTATGGCTGCATTAGGTGAAGGGGAATGTGTTCCGTGTAAGGGAAGTCTCGCTCCGCTCAAGGGTGAACCCTTGGGCCGGCTCGCCGCTGAATTGAAGCCGGGCTGGCAAGTCATAAAAGAGCATCATCTTGAGCGGGAGTTCAAGTTTAAGGATTTTCGGGAGGCTTTGACGTTTACGAACCGCGTCGGAGAACTCGCGGAAGAGCAGGGGCATCATCCGGACATTTACTTGAGCTGGGGCAAAGTGAAGGTGAAGATTTGGACGCACAAGATCGATGGACTGACCGAGAGCGACTTCGTGCTGGCCGCCAAGGTGGACCGATTAAGTTTTTGATTCTTGGTTTCAAGCGTTCCCGGCATTGAAGCTCTTCATAATCTTAATCTTTCTCTGGCCGGCGATGGGGTCTTCGATGCTCGCCGTCGAGTGGCACCCCGAAAACGGCTTTCGTTGGGCTGAACTGGATGTGTCAAAGCCAGGTAAGACGGGCTTCTCCTTGCTGGCGGCCGCCGACACGGGGATCGCTTTCACCAATTCGCTCGACGAGGAAGCCGGAGCCGCCAACCGCGTTCTCTACAACGGGTCTGGTGTTGCCGTGGGCGACTTTGATCATGACGGCCTGCCCGATATTTTTCTCTGCAATCTGAGCGGCAAGAACGCCCTTTACAGGAACCTTGGCCGTTTCCGGTTCCAGGACGTTACCGCCCAGGCTGGCCTTGACGCTTTGTTACCGCAAACTCGCGGTGCGGTCTTCGCGGATGTCAATGGCGACGGTTTCCTGGACTTGCTCATCTCGGTCACAGGCCGCGGTGTCCTCACGTTCCTGAACGACGGCCACGGCCGGTTTCTCGACTCCACCGCAGCCGCGGGCACCGGCGGAAAACTCGGAAGCACCACCATGGCCCTGGCTGACGTGGACGGAAATGGCACTTTGGACTTATACATCGCAAACTACCGCACTGACGATATCCGGGATCACGGCCAGGTAAGCGTGTCCATGGTGAATGGCCGGCCGGTCATGCGCGGCGCCGACACGAACCGTTTCCTGCTCGTAAATGGCCAGTTGGCCGAGTGTGGCCAACCGGACCAACTGCTGCTGAACGATGGCGCCGGCCACTTTAAGCCGGTGTCCTGGACGGACGGGAGCTTCCTGGATGAGTCGGGGAACAAGCTGAGCGAAGCCCCTTTGGATTGGGGGCTCACCGCCACTTTCCGTGACGTCAACGACGACCTTGCTCCCGATCTCTACGTCTGCAACGACTACTGGACTCCGGACCGATTTTGGATCAACGACGGTCGCGGGCACTTCCGTGCCGCCCCGAAGCTGGCCCTGCGCAAGACCAGCGCCAGTTCGATGAGCGTTGACTTTGCCGATATCGATCGCGATGGGTATCCAGACTTCTTTGTGGTCGATATGTTGAGCCGGTATCCCCAGCTCCGCAAACGGCAGGGATTTGCCCAGATGCCAGTGGCGACGCCTGTGGGTGCGACCGACGATCGGCCCCAAGTCATGCGGAATACGCTCTTCCTCAATCGCCACGACGGCACGTTCGCTGAAATTGCCTTCTACGGCGGGGTAGGGGCCTCCGATTGGTCCTGGGCTCCCATGTTCCTGGACGTCGATCTGGATGGCTATGAAGACCTGGTCATCGGCGCCGGCCACTTCCGCGACGTCCAGGACTTCGATGGCGAGCAACAGGTCCAGGCTCGCCAGCACTCGTGGACCAATTTCAAAAGCGACGCCGAACGCCAAAAGGCGTTTTCTCACGAGCTGATGGAACACTATCGTCTCTACCCCTTGCTTCGGATGCCCATCGCTGCTTTTCGCAACCTCGGCAACTGTTCCTTCACCGAAACGACCGAGGCCTGGGGACTCAACCACCTGGGCGTTCACCAAGGCCTGGCCATGGCCGACTTCGACCAGGACGGCGACCTGGATCTGGTTGTCAACGACCTCAACTCTCCCGCCTTGATCCTACGCAACGACACATCCGCGGGTCGGGTCGCCGTCCGCCTCAAAGGCCGCGCGCCTAACACCCAGGGAATCGGCGCCAAGGTCTCCCTCCTCAACGGTGCGTTGCCAAAGCAAACCACCGAGATCATCTGCGGCGGCCGTTACCTCTCGGGCTCGGACACCGAGGCGGTGTTTGCGACCGGTTCAGCGACCGGTGGTATGAGCCTCGAAGTGCGTTGGCGGAGCGGGACCCGCCGTGTTGTTAACGGAGTGTTGCCTAACCGATTGTATGAGATCGACGAGAGCGGCTCTGCGCCCGCCCCCGCGCAGCCGCCTCCCAAGGAAACTCCTCTCTTCGAGGACGTCAGTAATCTCATCGCCCAGCAACACCACGAAACCGAGTACAACGACTACGAGCGCCAGCCGCTGCTGCCATTTAGGCTCAGTCAACTCGGGCCGGGCGTCGCCTGGTCCGACCTGCACGGCGATGGTCATGACGACCTTATCATCGGCACCGGTCGAGGTGGCGCTCTGGCCGTGTTGAGTTCAAACGGTCACGGACAATTCGCTAAGACCAATCCCGGACCTGGCCTGGCTGTCCCCAACGACACCGCGGGCCTGGTCGGTTGGCTGGATGGCTCAGGCAACCGCTCGATCCTCGCCGGACTCACCGGATATAAGCAGCAAGCCGATCATTCCGCGACCAGCTTTCGCTTGGATGCCGGACAGGTCGCCGAAGGCGTCCCCTTTGCGTCCGAACTCACCAGCGCCAGTGCGATGGCCCTCGGGGATATGAACGGTGATGGACACCTCGTGCTCTTCATCGGCGGGGGGGTGTCTCCCGGCCAGTACCCAGTTGGTGCCCCGTCCAAAATCTTCCGCTTCGACGGGGCCCGGTGGACGGTCGACGAGAAAAACAGTCTCCTGCTCAATAACATCGGCATTGTCAATGGAGCTGTCTGGAGCGATCTCGACGGCGACGGGCTCCCCGAACTCATTCTCGCATGCGAATGGGGTCCGGTCAGGGTTTTTCAGAACCGCGGCGGTGTTTTGTTCGACGCTACCAAAGACTTCGGCCTGGAATCCTACACTGGCTGGTGGCGCGGAGTGACCACCGGTGATCTCAACAACGACGGAAAGATGGACATCATTGCCTCCAACTGGGGGCTCAACAGCCAATATCGCGCCTCTCCAACTCAACCTCTCGTGTTCCTTTACGGCCAAATCTTCCAACCCGGCGTGACCGAGGTGATCGAAACTGAATATATCGATGGGGTGCTGGCTCCGCGGCGTCAGTTCAAAGCACTGGCTGGTTCGATGCCCTTCCTCTATGAGCATTTTACTAGCCATAAAGCGTACAGCGAAGCCTCCGTTGCTCAACTCCTGGGTGAGCGCCTGCCACTAGCTCGGCGTGTCCAGGCCACCACACTGGCTTCCACGGCCTTTCTCAATACGGGCCATGGATTCAACGCTATCGAACTGCCACGCGAGGCCCAGTTTGCTCCCGCCTTCAGCGTCAACATTGCCGACTTCGACGGCGA
>JANXQE010000310.1 GCA_025356925.1 Limisphaerales bacterium
CGATTCGGTGCAGCCCGGCATAACTGGCCGTCAGCAACTGCTGCCGTCCGCTGTCGTCCCAGCGGACAGGATTGACCGCGTGCAGGACCCCTCTCGGCTCGGTGGAGATTGTTTCTCGTTCCCATTTCCCGGGCCGGTAGAGGTAGATCGGCACCGGATCGCCCTCGACGGGCGGGAATCGCTGTCCAACCATCGGCCCCAGCAACAGGACCTTCTGCCCATTCCCTTCAGGGTCGATCCAGCGCACTCGGTGTGCCGTCGGCACGCGATCGATCTCCCGCGCTGTCCACGGCTGACGCACGTCCTTGCCGTGAGTAAGCAGCACCACGTTGCCGATGCTCTGCTCAGGACTGGTTTCAAACCGGTACGCCAGGACCACCTCGGGGATCCCGTCGCCGTCGATGTCGTAGCAGGCCGCATTCAGTGGCCGCGGAACATTCGTCGCCAGCACATGCCGCGCCCAGGTCGGATTCTCGAACCAGGCGACTTCCGTGGCCCGTTCGTCGATGGCGATCAGGTCTTTCTTCCCATCGCCGTTCAAGTCCTCCGCAACGAGTTGGTACCCGAACTTCACTGCTGTGCTGATAACCCTTGCCCGGAACCGCGGCAGGTCCTGGGCGGGGAGGCCGTCTTTCGACAGCAGCCACGCCAGACAGCCGCAAGCCAAGGCGCGGCACCATCGCTGCAGGCCTGCGGAAACACTGCGGGTCTTCATGGAAACAAAAGTCGTCATGGATCAGTCTTCATTCGTGGTAGGGTTGAATTTCCACGAAGTTAAAGGCCTGTTCCTGACCAAATCCCGCACCTGGTTCTTTCTCAGTTTGCCAATCCGAAACCACCAGGCTCGCAGTTGTGCCCCTCGCTTTGAATACTTTCCAATGATACGTAATCCACACTGGGATCCGAGGTTCGGGGGAAGAAGCATACATCTCAGTAAATGACCTCTTGGTATCTATTTCGACACCGTCTATCACCACGCTCCCAACGAATTTCTCCGCCTCCTCGAGTTTCTTCGCTTTTGGGTTTACCAAATCATTATGGTCGCAGGAAAACATCTTCATGGAATAAAGGCGCCCGGGTTCGAGATCCTTGATCGTTTGGGAAAACGTGTTGGGTCCCTTCTCGCTTCGCTTCATCCAAAGATAGGTGTCGCCGATGTGTTCGGGATCGGCGGGGCGACCGAGCCCCATAAATCGCCCCTCGATTCTGCCGTACCTCGGAAATCGTTTGACTTCGATGCTTCCGTTCTCCGCAGGATGCAACGTCCAACCTTCAGTCCCGTTTTCGAAATCGGCATCCTGTATGTGAGTCAGAAACAGAGGGTCTCTGGTCAGCATTTCGGTTTTGCCCTCGATGGCGTAGTGCCGGTAAAGTCGTCCCACGAAGCGCACCGTTTCTTCGTCGGCCAATACCGAGGTCCACCATTCCAAGCCACTGATGCCCGCCATCACCGGATGATTAGCCACAATGTTCATCTGCTGGTCCATCCACACGTGGTAATCCACATTGGGTTGTTTGTTGAGGCCCCCGGAAGGCATCGAAAACAGGCCAAAAGCGATTACCATGCGGCTTTTAACTCCCGGTTCCTTGGCTTCCCAGTCTGCTATGCCATCGATGAAAAGCTGCAGCGCCTCCTTGGAACCCTTCTCACTGGACATCTCATGAAGATACCTTTCCAGGGCTACTCGATAATTGCAGTCCAGTAGAGTCCGGACGAAATTCGTGCCGACCACTTCCTGGTTCAGTTTCTTTCCACTGCCGCCGAAATAGGCATACACCTGCTTGTCCTTGTATCGCGCATTGTTACGCACTTGCCTGACGGCCTCCCCGTAGGTCTGATACCGTTGCTGCTCCTCGGCCATGCGCTTTTGACGCTCCTCGCTCAGCGGCACACCCGGTCGGGTTGCGGGGTTGTTTACGATAAACTCATCGATGATGATCCCATCGATGAACGGACTGTTGTCCAAGAAACTGGTCCAGTACTTGGAATGATCTTCAGCGGTTTTGCCCTGAGCGTTTATGCCCACTTCCGCGACAAATATTTTCCCTTGCTGATGCCAGTCATTAACCAACGATTGGGAAAGTTTTATGCCATTGGGAACGATCAGCGTGGTTACGTTCGGCAGAACGTCCTTCCCGAGAAAGCCCATGTCATACTGACCATAGGATTTGATCTGCGGATCGAATCCCAAACCGCAGTGGATGAGTTCCGGTATCGCCTTCACCACAAGTTTATCCACGATTATCTTCCCATTACATTCGACGTAAATCTTGTGCGGCCCCTTGCCCACAAAGCGCATCGCCTCCCCGGTTCGCCCGCCAGGCGGGCCGTCGATCATGACCGCCGCTGTTGGCGAGCCGCGGTCAAGTGTGACCGTGACTTTCCCATTCCCCTGGCCGGTCAACGAGACGAAAACCCATCCCGGTTGCGGGCGTGTGAAGGTCAGAGCCCTGCCTGGCTTTGAGATCGAAGACACTTCGAGAAGCTCCGAGACCAGGTTATTGAGCCTCTTTTCCCTCGAAACGAGAACGCTTGCCTGCGAAGCGCCGGCCGATCCGCAAGTCAGCAGCGCCACGAGAAGGTTCAGAACAATCGATTTAGTGATCATGCCTGGTCGATTTTTCGCGATTTGAAGTCACACGAGTTTCGGCACCACGAAAGGTTTGCGGTACTCCCGACGCGAGAGCTCATTGGCTGCATCAGCAAAGCCCTGGATGAACCGCTCCTGTTTGGTGTCAAAGGTCACCCAGGGCCCGAGAACTGCCGGCGTGGTGCCCAGGTCAACGCCATTTTCGCGCAGATACTCGCGGCACCGTTCGAACGCGTCCGAGAGTTCACGATTCGCACGGATCGTTTCCAAAATGGTTTCAGGCGGCGAATGGTTGCCGAGCCGATACGAAATGTTCGCCATATGGCAGCAGGCAGCCGAGAGGTGGCCCTGCAAGGCCTCCGCCACCAGGTTGCCGGTTTTCCGGCTGCGGATGGCAGCCACAAAGTTGGAGAGATGGGACACCTCCAAATTCTTGAATCCACCGTCGTCTGGGATGTCCTTAATCTTTCCACCTTGTTTATCAAAAACCGCTGCTCCGGAAGCGTCGCCGGCGAAATACCCGCCTTCGCAGTCGATTACTACGCCGCCGGTTTGGTTCCGGAACTTGCCGATACCGGTCGGTCCCGTGCCAAGCTTCACGTTGCGGACCTCGCAGATGATTGGGGCGGGTTGGTAATCCAACAGCGCAATGTGGGTGTTGGCCGTTTCGCCGCCGTCGTTGAAGGCAAAGCGGCCCCCGATGCTCATGGCTCGCGGAGGTGGCTGGTTCTGGCCCAGGGCCCAGCGACAAAGGTCAGTCACATGGATTCCGTTGTTGCCCATCTCGCCGTTGCCGGTCGCCCAGAACCAGTGCCACTCGTAGTGCAGTTGTTTGCGCATGAGCGGCGCCTTTGGGGCAGGGCCGCACCAGAGATCGTAATCCACCGTGGTTGGCAATGGCGTCGGTGCCGCCACCCGGCCAATGCCGTCGCGCGCGCGGTAAACCAGCGCATGGGCGTAGCGAATGGCGCCAAGTTGGCCGCTCTGCAAGTAATCAAACGCTTGCCTCAGGAGGGTGCTCGAACGGTTTTGCGTGCCCACCTGAACCATGCGGCCGTATTTCCTCGCCGCCGCTACCATTTGACGGCCTTCCCAGAGGTTGTAGGAAAACGGCTTCTCGACGTAAACGTCCTTGCCCGCCTGGCAGGCCCAGACCGTCGCCAGCGCGTGCCAGTGGTTGGGCGTCGCAATAACCACCGCGTCGATGGTTTTGTCGTCCAATATTCGGCGGAGGTCAACGCAAGTGATCACCGTTTCGCCACGGTCCTTGAAGGGCTGTGCCTCGCGTTCCAGGAACGACTGGTCAACGTCGCACAGGGCAACGATTCTTGCGCCTGGGACCTCTCGCAAACGGGCGATGAGTTGATGCCCGCGCCCGCCCACACCACCCGCCGCTTCAGTTGCGCCGAGACCCACCACCGCCAAACGAACCGCGTCGTTGGCCCCGGTTGCCTTGGATTGGTCCTGGCCGCCGATTATGACTCTTGGCAGACCAAACCCCAGACCCGCCGCAATCGAATTCTTTAAGAAGGTTCTGCGTGTTGCCGTTCTCATAGCGTGTTTTGAAAATGCCTGCGAACGCCGCGTGGGGGCACGCCGCGCACGCAGCCTACGGGAAATGGACAGTACCTCGAGTCCTGTAGGCCCGGTCCCCCGACCGGGCGATTCTTAAACCCCGCTCTCAGAAACCCAAAATCAGAACGTTGTCTCATGAAGGAGGTAGCGACAGGTACCAGGGCGTTGCACTCAGCCCGCCCCAACCGTCGGGGTTATGGTTTGCCAAAAAGATTTTCCGGAGCGTAGGGTCGTATGGCACGAGCGCGGACCACAACACGCCGGGTGAGTCTTTCCACCTCGGGTCGGGCTGGCCGCCATCAATTCGCTGAAACTTGGCCCCCAACACCTGCTGGTTCCACATGAAGTCGCGGTTGGTTGCGATGAGTCGGTCGATGTCGCCCCTGGTAAAAACCGGACCGTGCTCGAAGGCAGATACCATGCCTTCGACATCGATCTCGTAATAGCCTCCGTTTGGATGCACGCCGACCCAGTGCTTGGGGGAGCCATCCGGCTTATAATCCCAAGGGCCCGCGGGTTCCCAGTAATTCCACACGAAATACTTTCCGTCTTGGTGAAGCGTCATGCGCGATTTCATGAGCCGAAACCATTGGGCGGCTCGGTCGCGATAGATCACCTTTCCCGTCACGTCGTACATGGCAAGTAACCACCGCGCGATGTGGTTCTGCTTATTGTCGGGATTGGAGAAACCGGTGGCCTTTCTCCCTTCGTATCCGGTAGACCACCCGCCCGATTGAAGGTCCACGCCAAAAGCAGGCACAACCCACAGTCCACCCGCCTTCACCTCGCGCCAGCAATCCCGCGAGTCCCATTTTTGGAAAACCTCCTCGGCGAGTTTGACGTAGCTGCTTGCCTTATGGCCGAACTTGGCCTGGAGTGTCGGTGTCTTGCGTATCTCTGCCGCGGCCAGCACCACCGGGCGCAGCAGCATCGCCTCGCCCAGCAAGCTGTCCGCGCGGTATTCCGTCGACTCGCCCCCGCCTCCGTCACCCTTCGGCCAACCGCGCAACCCGTCGGGTTCGATAACGGTCCGTTTCAGGCAGGAGTCGGTCCAGTCGATCAGCCGCTCGATCCACCTCGGGTCTCGAGTCGCCAGGAATCCATAATAGAAGCCGTTCAGAAACGGGCTCACCCGCCAGCCCAGCTCTTCGCCGGTTTCTTTGTCGCAGTAGCGATTGCGCGAGTCTCCCAGAATGTTCTTTTCCCACCGTGCGAGCCAGTCAGCGCGCCAGGTCGCCTCGGAGGCTGGAGGAACGCCTCGACTGTCCTCGCGGCTCGCTTCAGCGGCGGAGAGCAGGCCCGGGGGCAGGGAAGTCATCGTCGTGGTAGTAAGCGCGAGCTGTTTGAGGAAAGTCCGCCGTTTCATCGTCGGAGCGAGCTTACTCCTGGCCAAAGGCTGATGGACAGTCCAAACGTTGACTGGTCAATTGAGTGGTTCCCCGCTGTTCGCCTAAAATGCGAGCGCAGCGAGCCCGACTGAAGTCCTGGGAGGACGATACAATATTTTCTGTTCCGCTGGAGAAATGGCGGAACAAAGGCCACACAATACCGGTAAAATAAGGCTTCTGGAATTGAATAGTCGAGTATGTCACTCACCCAACCTGGATTCCCCGGACGACGAGGTAATCGTCTCTAATGCGCGCGGCGACTCCCGGTTGAGGTCCGCGCCGCGTGCTTAGGCGAGGCTTGCGCTTATTCGGGCCCGCCGCCAGGCATTAGCAATTCGCGACCACAGAATTGACTTTGACCGTCTTATGCCCTTTATTGAGGAATCCCATAGTACATATTAATATCGATTAACTGCGATGGAATTCGCAGGCGCCCGCGCGGGACAGGGGAGGCGGCTATTGAGACCCGTTCAGTGGGTGGGCTTGTAGCGCGTTCGGCCAGGGTCGGCGAAAATGGTATTTGTTCGCCAAGAGCACGCAATGAAAAAAAATGAGTTGAGGTGGTGGTGGTTCCTATTCGTTCTGTTGGCTCTGGCCAAGGCGGTCCGCGGCCAAACTCCGGCCCGCCCCCAACTGGACGTCCAACCGGCGACAGCCCAGCAGCTCCGCTTTCAATGGACCTCAACCGCCACCAATTTCATGTTGGAGAGCACGGATGCCCTCGGAATCAGTGCCCAATGGCAGCCGGTGGGACCAGGGGCGGTCTTACCCAACAACCAGTTTACATTTAGCTTGCCGGTTGCCGTTCAAACCCGCTTTTTCCGCCTGCGCGCTGTCGCCCCGCCAACGCCCACCACCGTATCCGAGACATCGCCTTCCCGTGGCGAATCCGGGGTGGCGGTGACGCGCCCCACGGTCGTACGTTTCACTGCGCCTCTGGCCCAGAGCAGCGTGGTTACTGAGGAGAACTTCTCCACGAGCTTCGGCGGCCGTCAGCTCCTGACGCGAGTTGAATTATCGGCCGACCGCAAAACGGCGACTTTGTTCTATCTGGAGAATATGCCTGCGGGCACGCGGGTAAACGTTCTATTCGACGGGACGGGCTTGTTGGATGAAACCGGTCAAGCAGTGGACGCGGATGGCGACGGGGTTCCGGGCGGACAACTGTCTTTTTCCTTCGACACAGCCAATAACTCCGCGCTCCCAACCACGGCGGTTAGCGGCCACGTTTACGCCACCGAGGCCGTTCCCGATCTGGCGCACCCGGGCTCCT
>JANXQE010000349.1 GCA_025356925.1 Limisphaerales bacterium
GTCGTTCAAAAGACCCGCAATGGCAAGAGCGTTATCACGAACGAATTCGGCTTCGAGACGGCGAGGGGATTGGCATCCCAGCAGGCGGTTGTTGGGATCCAAATCATTTAGCTCTGGCCTCTGGTTTGAATCCTGTCGATACGTCCAGGACATGACGATAAGCTTGACCATGTGCTTAAGATCCCAGGGAAACGCCCCTGCACCCCCTGGAATTGAGGACAGCGACGCGGTGGGTTGCATAAACTCGCAGGCCAGCCAATCCAGCAATTCAGGATGCACTGGCCATTCGCCCTGGGCACCGAGATCATCAACCACTGCGGATAGACCCGTGCCGAAAAATTGTTTCCAGAGCCGGTTCATAACCGCCCGCGAGGTCAGCGGGTTTTCAGGCGACACCAGCCAGCGCGCCAGGTCCAGCCGGGTCAACCGCCGCTTGTCGGGATTGGGAATCTGAGGCAGAAAGTGAGGAACAAGCGGTTCGACAAGATCACCGCCCTCGTCTTGCCAGTTACCTCGACGCAGCACGCGAGTCACTAGCGGGTCGCGCGTAACGCTGACGAGGGTAAAGGCCCGGCCTTCCCGGCACTCCCTTGCCTCAGCTTGGAGTCTTCGGATCGGAGGCACGCTTTCCGGATCCCAGTGTGTGCTCAGAAGAAAGGTCCGGTCCACCAGTTCCCGCTCGGCGCGTGAAGTACCCATTATCTTGCCCAAGGCTTTCCCCAAGGGAGCACCAATGCCTGATTCCAGCGGCGCGGCGGCCGCGAAAGGCGAGACCGACACCCGGGCGGAGGCCACGGGCAAGCCTCCCAAATCGATCACCAGCAATGAGTCCGATGCCGCTGAAATCGGCTTTCCCAGGAGCCAGACGGCGGTTTGTTCCTCGTGCTCGGTCGAGAGTTGCCAGCGATCCTTAACTCCAATTACCTGGTACCCGTTCGCGTAGCGTTCGGTTTTATGGTCCGCATCAGCGTAATAAAAGGACAGTTTGGTTGGCGCCTCCGCGCCAGGGGAGCTTAGGCTCGCGGCTAAAGTCACAGCAGCTGGTTTGAACTTTGCGCTGGCCTCTGAGTGGTTGCTCCCCGTGGATTTTGGCACAATCTGGAGTCGAATAGCGCTCAACCAAACGTTGGAAAGCGGCAGAACCAAGCGCGTGTTTTCACGAGGAAGATCCCCAAGTCGAACCGTTGCGTCCGCAGCCACGACAAAATTCGTGGCCGGGACCGCGTTGGTGTCCTTCATGCGGAGTATGACCTGCGGAGGAGTTGTCATCCAACCGGTTGGATGCTGACTCAAAAATTCGAGGCTGCTTTTGCGCCAAGTGCCAAACTCCGCGCGCGCGCGGGGATCGGCTTTGAGTTTGGCGGCCGCGCGCTGATATTTCTCCGTCTCCCTCCCCTGGAGCATGGCGATCCGCCGCCGCAAGTAAGGGCTGACGACCTCGATTTCGGGCGGAAACGGATGATCATTATCGAACCCTTTTAGGTCCGGGTTGGGGGTGTAATCATAGTCCGTGTAGACACCCCATTGCTTGAGGTCGGCAAAAAACGCTTCCATCTGATAAAAATCCTTGGAAGCAAAAGGATCGTATTTGTGGTCGTGACATTCGGCGCAACCCATGGTCGAACCCAGCCACGCCATCGACACCGTGCGCACCCGGTCGGCGGCATATTTGGCCAGGTACTCCTTCGGTTGGGCGCCGCCTTCGCGGGTCACCATATTCAATCGATTGAACCCGGTCGCGATTTGTTGCTCGGTGGTGGGCGCCGGCAGCAGGTCGCCAGCGATCTGCTCAACCGTAAACTGATCGAACGACTTATTTTGGTTGAACGAATCGATGACATAATCGCGGTATGGGAAGATGTTCTGATTCTGATCTCCGTGATAGCCCACGGTGTCGGCATACCGCACGACGTCCAGCCACGGCAACGCCATTCGCTCCCCATAATGCGGCGAGTGGAGCAGACGTTCCACTTGACGCTCATAAGCGGCGGCGGTGCCATCTTTGACGAAGATTTCCAGTTCCTCCGGTGTCGGTGGCAGCCCGATTAAATCGAGGCTCAGGCGGCGTAACAAGACCGGCTTCGATGCTTCCGGGGCAGGATGGATCCCCTTGGCTTCGAGTGTGTCCAGGATAAACGCATCGATTGGGTTCCGCGCTCGCGAGGCCTCGTTTGGCCGCGGCACCCGTGGCCGCTGCAACGGGATGTATGCCCAATGCGGCTGATATTCGGCTCCGGCGGCGATCCATTCTCGGAGCAATTCTTTCTGCGCCGTCGAGAGAACCTTGCGCGATTTGGGCGGCGGCATCATTTCTGCGGGATCGGTCGAGAAGATGTGTTCGAGGAGCTTGCTCTCACCGGGTTTGCCAGGAACAATCGCGCCCCGCTCGAGAGCAATTTCCCGAACGTCCAAGCGGAGTTTGGCCTTGCGCTGGTTTTTGTCCGGACCATGGCAGGCGAAACAATTCTCCGTAAGGACGGGCCGAATATCGCGGTTGAATTCGATCGGCCTGCTCCCGATGCCCCAGGCCGCCGCGGCTGGCAGGAAGCTCACCCAAAGAAGGGCGAAGGTCCAAAGTCGGTTGTAAGCGGCCAGCATGACAGTCTTAGACGCGGCCTTGAGCCGGACTCGCGGCGGCCGCCGAACACCACCTGAGCGCTCCACCGGGACGCGAACCGCTTCAAGCTGGCGTTGTCTTATGCCTATCATCACGAAACTTGTTCTAAAAGCAAGCTCGCCTCGCGGCGGGCACCTTCGAAAGCCCTTAGTTCAGTTGTTCAGCAAGGTGGAAAATCTCACCGCGAGTTGAGCCGATTGCGTGGCCTGGCGAGGCTGCGAGTCTCATTTCACTTGCGCCGCCACCAGAGTGCTCTAGATTTCCGTCATGAAGCCTCACCGGATTTTTCTGGTGGCGTCCGTCACAGCCGTTTTGCTTTGGGGAGCTTACCGGGCGTACCGGGCGCACGCGAATCTCGTGACTCTCACCGTACGGAACATGGAGGTTCGCCGGGTCGTGTCCAAACTCGAGTGGCAGACGTGGGAACGGATTATCGTCAGCAAAACTGTCGGCGGGAACGTTACGTTAAACGTGCACAATGTTCCGCTGGACGAAGTCCTGAATATCGTTGGCCTGCAGACCGATTCGCGGTGGACCCGATTGTACCCGATTTACTCGACCCGGAAGTCCCTGGCCGCGTTCAAACAGGTGCTTCAGGGCGATCTCCCCGCGGCTGGCAACGGTTGGCTGGCTCTCCAGCAACTGGCGGCATGGCAGCAGGCCGGCTTGGGCGGGTTTGCGAACACCTTGCGCGCTCAGAACAAACTCGTCTCAGCTCAGCTCGAAAACAAAGACGTGGCTTTCACCGCGCTGGCCCTGTCGCTGCCGCATCTGGATTCAACTCAAAAAAATCA
>JANXQE010000351.1 GCA_025356925.1 Limisphaerales bacterium
CTCGATCGCACACTTCGAAAAGGTTTACAGCTTCGACCCGAAGCAACCTCCTCGAGAAAGCCAATACTCCGGCCATGTCAATGAACACGTGGTCAGGGAGTCCTACCCTAACAGCTATATCCCGCTCGCTCCGCTCTTTCCCGATGCTGCGGCCAGCTACAACATCGACCCGGACCATTTTATGGTGATGGGCGACAATACCATGAACAGTTTGGACTCGAGGAGTTGGGGTGAGTTTCCAGCCAGTAACGTCATCGGCCAGTCATTCTTTATTTACTGGCCGATTACCGACCGGTTCGGTTGGGGATATCATCGATAAGCGCGGTGTTTGAGGGCCGGAGAAGCCGGCCTGTTTCTTCACTGCTCCTGCTTGATGCGATAGAAGCCCTGCGTGCCACTATGACTGTCCATATCGAGATAGTCGGTGGTCGGGAAAATGCCAGAGATATTAGTGGCCAGCGGCGTCCAGGTCGGAGTCGGCGAAAGCGTGCTGCTGAACAACACCGTGTAGGTTTTGCTCGCCACGCTGTTCCAAGTCAGGTCGAGACCGCCGAGTTGGGGCGTGACGTCCGTGAAGTTTGGCACAGTCAGCCTCACAGACAGGTCGTCGATCACCATCACGCCGGTCACCGACGAGGCGCCACCGGAGGCGAAGTTAACTCGAAGCTGCGTCGCCCCGGCAGGAACGAGGAGCCGTTGGAATTGCATCTCGAACGAGGAGGCGGCCACGGTCCCATTCCAGCCCGAGCTCTTGCCGCTCGCCGATGTGTTAAAATCCTTGCTCGTCAACAGATTCCCTTTGGAATCAAGAAAAGCGAAGCTTAAGCGCATGCTGCCGTTGGTGACGCTGTAGATCTGGAACCATTGAATGTCAACGGCATCGTTGGCTGATACAATTCCGGAAAGGTCCACAGCCGGGGATAAGTACCATTCCCCGTAGTTGTTGGGGTCATTATCCAACAGTTCCAGCGCGTGGGTTGGGCTGACCGAATTATTGGTTGTAATCTGGTCGATCGCGGGCTTGCTGCCGCCGTGTGACCAGCCGCCCGACGGAATCCCAAGGGTGCCGTTGTCGAGTAGAATCCCCGCCTCAAATGTCGGATTTGGGAAGAAACTGCCGGTCAGCACCGTAGCAGGCATGAGGTGGACCGCCACCGAGAGGTCATCAATAACCAGCACGCCCGTGGCAAGCGCGGGTCCTCCGGAGACCAGCGAGAAGCGCATGCGCACCGAACCAGGCGGCACCAAGACCTGCTGGGACTGGAGCGTAAACGCCGAGCTGGCAATCGTGCCCTGCCAGCCGCTGCTTTGGCCAGCGACGTTGAAATCAGTTTGTCGGACAACATTGCTGTTGGCGTCGAAAAACAGAAGGGAAAACCGCATTGGGCCATTGGTAACGCTGTATACCTCTGAGTACTGGATGTCGATTAGGTTGAGGGGGATTGCGTTCGTGGAGGCGAGCGCCAGGTCGGCGTCCCATTCGCCATAGTTAGTTGATCCGTTGTCGATGACGGCCAAGGCATGGGTCGGGCTGGTAAAGTTATTGGTGATGACCTGGGAAATGGTGGGATCACTGCCGGTGCGGACCCAGCCCGCCGGGGTACCGGTGGTCTGGCCCAGGTTGGCGCCGAGCTCGAACCTGGGGTTGGGCCAGAAGTTGTTCGCCAGGAGCGCCGGCGGAGGCGGGGCCGTTGGCGCAGGCGCGACGGACAGGTCATCAATGAGCATGACGCCAACAGTGGACTCGGGACCGCCGGACACAAGGGCAGCGCGCAGTTTTACAGCGCCTGGTGGGACTAATAGTTGTTGGTTGCGCCTGGTGAAACCGGAACCAACAATCGCCCCCTGCCAACCAGCGCTCTGACCGATGCTGGTGTTGAAGTCTGTGGACTGGATGTAGTTATTGGTCAATCCGAGGAACGAAAATGTCACGCGCATTTCACCATTTGTGACGCTATAAAGTTCGAACCACTGCACATTCAAAGCTGTGCCGGGGCCGGCGTTTCCGGGCAGCGCAAGATCACAATCCCATTCTCCATAATTCGGAACACTGCCGTTATGATTGACCATAAGGGCATGGTCAGTACTGACGTAGTTATTCGTGGTGACCTGGCAAATGTTGGGATCGCTGCCGTTGCGGACCCAGCCGGCTGGCGTACCGTTGGCCAGGTCCAGGTTGGTGCCCGACTCGAACGACGGATTGGGCCAGATATTGGACGCGAGCAGTGCTGGTACTGGGGCGCGCGCCAGGTACAAGTCGTCCACCACCAGCAGACCGGTTGTGGATTCCGAGCCCCCGGATACGACTCCAACGGTGAGTGTCACCGCGCCAATGGGCACGACCAGGGATTGATTCGTCTCGGTGAAAGTGGAAGTGGCGATGGTGCCCTGCCAGCCTGGGCTGTCACCTGTGACCACGAACTGACCCGCGCTGATGGTAATGTTGTTGACGTCCGCGAACACCACCGCCACGCGCATCTCGCCGCCCTGGACGCTGTACATCTCGGAGTATTGCACGTTGAGCGTGTCGCCGGCGTTCACCAACCCGGCCAGACTGACGGAGGAATCCCATTCGCCGTATTTAGCCCCGTCGTTGTCATTGACCATGATCGCGTTGGTGGAGTCTGCCAAACTGACCGGCGTGACCTGGTCGATGGTGGGATCGCTCCCGTTGCGGACCCAACCGGTTGGCGTGCCGCTGCCATCCACAGCGTCGAGATTGGTGCCGCTTTCGAAGGTCGAGTTCGGCCAGAAATTATTGGGAAGGCTCTGGCTGCGGGCCAAGTTGGCTGTCAGGAGCAGGATGGCTGCCCCGAGGAGTGTGAGTTTTTGATTCATATCCGGTCTTCCGTTGGTACTTTCGTTCCTGCAATCGGTCATCGGTCGCGTG
>JANXQE010000370.1 GCA_025356925.1 Limisphaerales bacterium
CAGTCGTTCCAGTCTGAATCCGAAACATCACTCCAAAAACCACGCCCCGCCGGATGAAAGTCTTTCAGCGGATTAGCCCAGCGTTGCGATGGCGGCTCCTCTTTGGTTCCCGAAGAAGTATCGTTTTGCATTGTCCCTAAGTTCGTTAGCGCACTATAGAATCGATCAAAAACGTGTCAAGCCGACGCCCGCCGCCGAATCCGGTCATGATTTTAACAGATTATTCAGCAGAGACTTGTGGGTCCAGAAAGACTTCGCAGTTCAATCAAAAGCCGCCTGGTGTGGCTCCCCATCTGTCGGGGAAATAAGATTTCTGGAGAAAGAAACCGCCGATAGCCAATTCGGAGCAGCACGTGAGGGGCAGGGGGGCTGGTTTGGCCCCAGCCGGTCAGGGCGATACAACCGGACGCGAATCGGCTTCCAGCGGCGGAGCAGTACTCGAGAATGGGCGTGAGCCTGCGCGCCGAGCGTCCAGATTGTCAAGACCTTGGAGGGTCTCACTCGCGTTTCGGCGCAGAATGGCATTTTTGCGGAAAAACAACATCGACCCGGGATGATTCAGGGTCTGCACATAAACTTCAATCGTTCGGCAATAGTCGTCCACTAAGGGAGCGAGGTCGCGAGCCAGACGCGGTCGCAACATTTGCAGCTCGCTTCGTTTGGTTTCCAGCGCTTGCGTTTGACTCGCTGCCGGCCAGTCCCGAATAATGGTTTGCAGGGCCACCTCCGCGTGCAGTGGGAGCTCGTTGGTGCCAATTCGGATTTGCACCGCCGAGCGCACCGCCTCGTCCAGTTTCTGCCAGCTTTCCTCCTCCGTCCAGTTCTCCGTAAGCTCGCGTCCCGTAAAGTGAACCAACTGCAGCGACCACCATTTCTCTATTTCGAGCGGGCCGGCAAAGGTGTCACGGAAAGCGTGTTGGAACGCAAATTGCCAGTTATAGTAGCGCGACAGATCCTCGAGCATGGCTCGTACGCAGGCGGGTCCGTCGGGAAGGCTGAGCAATTGATGCACGAAAAGCTGCGCACTGCCGCGGTAGAGGTTGCCAGGCTCGCCGTCCAATTGGTCACCCGTGGGCCAGCTCAACTGCTGAAAGCTTACCGGCGAGCCCGCGCACAAGTCCTGGTGCGCTTGTTCAAGGGGGTTTCCCTGGCGAGCATTCACCAGCATCGTGGTCATCCGTAATCCCGCTCCGGACGATCGCGGCGGGGTCAAGATGATCTCTTGTTGGTTCGAGGCGAGCAGCTCGCGCGCCAGGCCTTCGGTCAACCAGCTCGGCAGTTCCGCGGCGTGGGCTCCTGCCTCACGGTTAGCGAACTCCTGCATCAGGACGCTGACGATCGCGCGCACATAGCGCTGCCGTTGGCTGATGCTTGGCATGGTGACCCGGTACTGCCAGCCGTCGCGGAATTGCTCCGACTCGATCAGGATGGAATCGTCTCGGGAGGCGACCGGATATAGCTTCAGGAATACCGTGCCTTTCCAAGCACTCGCAATTCCGAGCTTGCGCCACAATATCTGTTTGATGCGTTCGCAGGATACCGGCAGCAAGGTCGGATCCAGTCTGATGAAACCTGCGTCGTTTTCCAGGGACCCCGCCAAGGGAGAGGCAACCCAGCCAGGCATGGATTGCACGACAAATTGCCCCGAAACACTGCGAGAGAGCAAAACCCCCGGTCCATTCAATTGTGCCTGGGCTGTAGCCCCCAGGCACAGGGCGACCAGAGCGAACACAAACCGCGCCACCCACAATCCGGAAGCACACCCTCCGGGCGAGTGGCCATCGGGACTCCTCCTGGGCCGCCCAACTTCGATCAGTCTGACTCGGGCCATCAGTGATGGAAATCGGATGCGTGAACCCTGCTGCTGGGACGCGGTCCCGCCGCCGGATCCTGCGCGGCTCCTAGGTTTTGGCCGCCGGTGAGGGTTTGGCATGGCTCTCCGATTTGGCAGGAGCCGGTTTGGTTTCTGAAGTACTGGCCGGCTTGGCTGGGGGAGCGGCGGAATCCTTTTTAGCGGCTTCTTTGTATTTGTCGCTTCGGTAGTCGGTGATGTAAAAACCGCTTCCCTTGAAAATCAGACCACCGCCTCCGCTAATAGCGCGCTTAACTTTGCCTTTGCCCCACCGTTTCTGCTGACAACCTTCTTTCGAACAGACCGCGAGCGGTTCAGCCGAGATGGGCTGCACTTGCTCGAACTGATGTCCGCACTTCTCACAAACGTAAACGTAAGTCGGCATAATGCTAACGAACCAAGTCGGGATTATAGACTAATCCCGCATCAAGGAGAAGGCATTCTCTCCCTTTTCCTAATCATAATCTTTTTCGGAATCCCAATCCATTCTAATCTTAATCAGAATCGATGCACTCCGCAATGGCCTACTTTTCCGGGGTTCCGCGGTTATAGGGGCGCCCGTTTCGGAAAAAAGCGTTCCACGGCGAAGGCTACCCACCAATGCAACTCATCGAACGCGAGGCGGGCACGAAATCCGCCTCACCAATATGGTGCCGGGCTTCTTTCTGATAAACCACCCCTTCGAGCCATTTTCCGATCTGTTCGTCCGAAGCTCCCTTGCGGAGCAGCGACCGCAAGTCATGCTCGATGACGCTAAACAAGCAGGTGCGAACCTTTCCATCCGCCGTGAGGCGGATCCGGTTGCAGTGGCCGCAGAACGGCTCGCTGACCGGCGCGATGATGCCGATTTCGCCGCTGCCTTCGTTAAAAGCCCACCGCTTGGCAGTCGAGGAAGGGTTTGGTTCCGCGACGGGGCGCAGTGAGAAACGCCGCTGCAGGCGTTCGAGCAGCTCCCGTCCGGGCACGACCAATTCTTTGAGCCAGGCTCGAGCTGAATCCAGCGGCATGAATTCAATGAACCGCATCGCGAGCTGCTGGTCGCGCCCGAACTCGGCGAGCGCTTCGAGTTCATGGTCGTTGAGGCCGCGGATAATGACCGCGTTGACCTTGACGGGCTGAAAGCCGAGCTGTTGAGCCAGGTCGATGCTCTCGAGCACTGCCGCGAGCCCGTTGCGGCCCGTGATCTTCCTGAAGTTCTCGCGATCGAGTGAATCGAGGCTGAAACTAAGGCGCCGCAGACCGGCCTGGCGCAAGGCCCGGGCCTTTTGCGGAAACAGAAAGCCGTTGGTTGTCATCGCCAAGTCCAGGATGCCGGGAATGGCGGCGAGCCTTTCGACTAATCGCTCGACATCGTGGCGTAGCAGCGGTTCGCCGCCGGTCAGACGGATTTTTTGAATTCCCAGGTCCACCGCGACCCGCACCGCCCGCTCAATCTCCTCAAAACTCAACAGGCTGCTTTTCGGAACCCACTGCTGGAGGATGGGCTTGGACTCAGGCATCTGCCCCCAATGGCCACGATAAAAATTTTGCGCCGCTTCGGTCTCCGGCAGACAATACAGACAGCGAAAATTGCAGCGGTCCGTCAAACTCACCCGCAGGTCGCGCAGGACACGACCGTGGGAATCGATCAGCGAGCAGGGTCCGGTGGTCATTTGGCCGGCGCCGAGTTCGTCTCGGCCCGGTTCGCCGGCGGCGGGATGACCTTCACGGAGCCGTCCGCGCCGACCTCGACATTCAGGTCGTATGCCGGGCGGGCCGCTTTCGCTTGACCTGGCGTAGCGCCCATCCCCTGCATGAGCTTTTGGGCGCCCTTCTGCTCCGAGTTGGCGAAAAGTCCCTGGCGTATCCATTCGAGTCGGCGAGCGATGTTGAGGTCCTGTTTGAGCTTGGACACTTGTGCGCGCAGGACCGTCAGGTCGTTGAACTGGCGCTCCAACTCAGCTTTTTCAGCCATCATCCGCTTTAGTTCCTTCTGTAGGAAAGCCTTGTCTCCCTCAGAAGCAGCCAGCTTTTGTTCAGTAGTCGCTATTTGGAGCGTCAGGTTCGTGATCGACGAGCTCAGGTCCACCGCCTGTTTGTCCAGCGCTTGATTCTGAGCTTCCAATTCCGTGATCTTCGCATCACGCTTTGCCACCTCTTCCTGGCTGGTCTTGAGCGAAGCCTCGGTTTTGGCAAGATTGGCGGACGTTTCTGAGAAATTCGACGAAACCATGGTGAAGTTGTTGGTTAGCTCCATCAGCGCCTGCTTTCGAACCGCGAGATCCTTTTCCATCTCGGCACTCACTTGCTTTTGGTCTTCAAGCTTGGTGCTGGTCTCCACCCATTTATTCGAGAAACCCAGCAGGGCATCGGTGTCAGTGCGACTTTGCTCGATTGCATTCTTCCGGATCGTGATCACAGCGATCCCGAGTCCCAAAGCAAGCAGTGCCAGAACGATTAGCCCGAGTCGGTTCTTCATAGGCAAATTAGGATGGAGGCAACCGGTGGTTTTGGCAAGCGCCCTTACTCTCAAATGGGGCGGCGGCAAACCTTGAAACCCCTGCCAAAGCCCGTAAAACCGCGCCCGAGTCGCCTCGGGAAGACCAGGAGGCACGGCCGAGCTCGCCCTGCCCGTGACCGCTGCGTCGGTGTGCTGCTTGATTAAAGCACTGCGCGACCTACATTAGGCCAATGAAGATACCGCGCGAGGTCCCGTTAATGACTCTGCCCAACGCTACGCTGTTTCCCCAGGCTCTCCTCCCTCTCTACATTTTCGAGCCTCGTTACCGGCAAATGTTGGCCGACGCACTGGACTCCAACCGTATGTTTTCCGTGGCCATGCAAAAGCCGGGCACCTCGCGCGAAACTCCTTCACCCATCGCAGGTTTAGGTTTAATTCGGGTCTCGGTGGGTCACCGGGACGGCACCTCGCACCTTGTTCTGCAAGGGCTTGCCCGCGTCGAGCTTGCGGAGGCGGTCAGATACAAGCCATACCGGGTTCAACGCATCAATCCACTACAGGCGCCCCCGTGTGATAACGTTAAAGTAGACGCTCTCCTTGCCAAACTTCGGGAGTTGCTGCAGGAGCGAATTCGACTGGGCCTGCCTTTCCCATTTCCAGTGATGTCCCCGAGCCAGCCCGAAATTGGACCCGCCCCTCCCTCATTCTCTCCCAAAGAAATCCTTAACTACCTCGACTCGATCTCCGACCCGGAGCAAGCGGCCGACTTGGTTTCTTGCGCCGTATTGCTTGGGGCGGCCGAACGCCAGACGATCCTGGAAACCGTCGATGTGGAGGTGCGTCTTCGTCGTTTGATTCATTTTTTCCTGGCTGAGATTCGAAAAAAGCGGAAAGGTAACGAGCCATGAGCCAGCACCATTCCCCGGAACAAGGTTCCGACAGCAACAACCCCCAGGACCGGACGTCGGCGCTTTTTGCGCAACTAATCCTGCAACAGACGAACATGGCAATGATGCTCCTGGGGAAAGTGGCACACCCGGAGACCGGCCAGACTTATAAGGATATCGAAGCGGCTCGGCTGTTCATCGATCAGTTGGAGATGATCGAGACCAAAACCAAGGGCAATCTCACCAAGGAAGAATCGGGATTGCTAAAACAAAGCCTGATGAATCTGCGCCTGGCGTTTGTTGATGCGGTCAACTCACCGGAACCTCAGAACCCGCCGGAGGCCGTCCCCGCCACGGCGTCAACCGCCCAGGCCTCCGAAGCTTCGACCACCGCTCCTTCGACTGCGACGGAGGGTGAGCACCGCAAAAAATTCAGCAAGAAGTACTGAGCACGCCGCCTAGTTAGCGCTTGGTTTTGGCGATCCGCCGGCCGGTGGGATAAGGCGCGGGGTTTCGTCGGCCGCCGTCTCTTTGTGTTTGAGGCGGTCATCCAGGATCTCTACCCCGGAGTCCTTCTTTAACCGTTCCAGATAGTCCTGCAGGTCTTTCTGGTGCTGTTGCATTTGTTGCTGTTTGAGGTATTCCCTCACCTCAGAAGATACCGTGGCCAGTTCCACTTTTTTCGCCGGGATTTTTTCGCTGAGCTTGATGATATGGTACCCAAACTGGGTGGTGACGATGTCGCTAATCTCATTGGTCTTGAGTGAGAAGGCGGCGGTTTCGAATTCCGGCACCATCTGGCCGCGCGCGAACTGGTACTCCCCGCCTTTGTCTTTGGAACCAGGGTCTTCCGAATATTCCCTCGCCAGCTTGGCGAAGTCCTCGCCCGCCCGGGCGCGTTTTAATAACTCTTCAGCCGTCTTCCGCTTGGCCGCCTTTTGGTCCTCCAGCAGGTCCTTCTTGGTTTCCGGATCCTTAGTGCTCAAGAGGATATGGCTGGCCCGGACCATTTCAGGCTGCTCGAATTTTGCCGGATTCTCGTCGTAAAACTTTTTGACGTCGGCAGCGGCGACATTGATTTTGAGTTCACGTTCCAGGACGACTTGTGCCGTGGACTCCTCGGCCATTTTGGATTGGAGCTCCTCGGGAGTCGTGCCCACCGATTTAAGCTGGCGCGCTAAGACTTCGTCGCTGCCCGCCCGCGTTTTGATCGCCTCCATGCGTTTGGCGCACGTTTCTTTCCCGACCGCCTTGTCGCTGTCGGTGGCTTTGAGCAGCAGCAGTTGGATCTGGATGAGGCGATCAAGAATCTGTTGCTCCAGGCGGCTCGATTCTTCCGGCGGAATATCTTGTCCGCGAGCGGCAAACGTAGATTTGATGCTGACCATTGCGTCATCTAATTGGCTGCGCTTAACCTCGACGCCTTTGCCCTTGGCCACGATGACGTCGGGAAAAAGATCGGATTCTTTGGGAGCGGCTTTGGCCACCGGCGCTGCTTCTGCCGGGGCGGGTGTGGCGGCCACAACCGGTGTGAGCGCCAGTCCGCCGAGAGCCAGGAACACGGCGAAATACTTCATTGTTCTTTTCATAAACCTAAAATCTAATCTTAGCAGGCAGCTAGAGTTTGACCACATTTACGTTGCGGATGTCCGGATCTTTTTGGAGCTCATTGAGGACCTCGGCGGACGGCACGCTATCCAGGTTAAGCACGGTCAAGGCATGACCCCCGGCGGTATCGCGCGTCAGGCTCATGCTGGCTATGTTTACATGATCCCGCCCTAACAGCGTGCCTAGGTAACCGACGATACCGGGCCGGTCCTTGTTCTCCAGCAACAGGACCACGCCCGAGGGCACGATCTCGGTTGCTTGGCTGAACAGCCTGACGATGCGCGGATTGTCGGGTGACCCAAAAAAAGTGCCTCCGGCGGAGATCACTTTCTCGCCGTTGTGGAAGGCCTGGACGTGCAACCATTCGTTGAAAGTGACGGGCTCACTGGAGCGCTTTTCTTCGATCGTCAGGCCGAGGGTTGCGGCCATGCTGCGGACGTTAACATTGTTCAGGTCATTGACCGGAGTGCGGGAGAGAAATCCCAGCAGGACCGCGCGGGTGATCGGGTCGATGTTGGGCAGTTCCTGTGCCTTGCCTCCGTAAGTGATATAAAGACGATCCACATGCGCCGGCGCCAGTTGACCCAGCAGCTTCCCGAGCTTTTCCCCAAGAACCAGGTACGGCTTAACCTGTTCATAGGTCTTGGCATCCAGATAGGGAAGGTTGACCGCGTTGCGCACCTCACCGGTCAGCAAATAGGCGGCCGTGACCTCCGCTACCTCGATGCCGCACTTTTCCTGAGCTTCCTTGGTGCTCGCGCCCAGGTGCGGGGTGAGCGTGATTGCCGGATGAGCTCGGAAGGGGTGGTCGGACGGGAGTGGCTCGGTCTGGAACACATCCAGCGCCGCGGCGGCCACTTTGCCCGAATCCAAAGCCGCCAATAAATCCTTTTCCACCAGAATCTCGCCGCGCGCGCAGTTCACCAGGCAAACTTTGGGCTTCATCTTGGAAAATGCGCTGGCATTGAGCATGCCGCGGGTCTGGTCCGTAACGGGCAGGTGCACCGTGATGAAGTCGGCATCGCGATAGAGATTATCCAGATCGGCCTGCATCTGAATCCCGAGTGCCTTGGCTCGGGCCTCGGTCAAGAACGGGTCATAAGCCAGAACCCTCATCCCGAACGCGAGCGCCCGTTTCGACACTTCTGTGCCGATGCGCCCCAGCCCAAGCACACCCAGGGTCTTGCCGGCGAGTTCAGTTCCTTGAAACTGCTTGCGATCCCATTTGCCCGCGGCCATGGAAGCGTACGCCTGCGGTACCCTGCGCGCCAAACTCAACAGCATGGCAAATGATAACTCGGCGGTCGAGATGGTATTCCCGCCCGGAGTGTTCATCACGACCACGCCGTGCTCGGTGGCGGCGTCCACGTCCACATTATCGACTCCCACCCCGGCGCGGCCGACTACCCGCAAGCGAGTGGCCGCCTCGATAACCTTTCGGGTGACCTTCGTCTCCGAGCGCACCAACATGGCGACCGCATCGCCCACCAATGGCAGCAGTTCTTCTTCGGAATGCCGCTTGGACAGCACCACGACCTTGAACTCCGGTCGCTGCTGCAGCAGAGCGATCCCTTTCGGGGAAACAGGGTCACACACCAGGATTTTCATAAAAGAGGCCGGATTCTAGGAAACGGAGGTCCGCAGGTCAATGGCTCTAAACGAGACCTCCGTTCGTTCGGCTGCGATTCGACGGAACCAGGTCGGTTCAACGCAAAGCACTTTGTCCGGTCGCCGCCAGGTTGCCCTTGAGCCATAGCGACAGGTAATCCACCAGAATGCGCTCAGATTCAATCAAAGCGGCATCCACCGCTGGCGGTTTATCCTCTTCCAACTCGCTCTCGAGGCTCGGAGCATCGCTCGTTGGCACTTCCTTTACCGCCGCAGAAGTCGAGTTGGCGCCGGTGATCGCTACCGTCGGAGACTTGGCAGCGGACAACCTGGCCACCGCTGAATTAGTTCTCGTGACCGGAGGCGGCAAACCCGGCTGCTGCGCCAGTTTCAAGGTGATTTCGTACGTTTTCTCGGTGGGTTCCTGGCGCGCGAGCCGCTCCTTATCGCGCGCTTTGACCCGCGCGTCGATTTCCTCTTTCTCTGTCAGCCGGACCTTCTCATTGAGCGAAACGGTCTTGTCCGCCTGTTGCTTTTTAAAGAACTCGATATCTTCTCGAACGTAACCGTATTCCTTATCCGTTGCGAGGCGTCCCGCCGAGCGTTTGCGCAGCTCGGGCAGAAACGGATCAACCAGGTTGAGGTGGTCGAACTTGGCGCTAGGGATGGTGTCCCACGGCAATGGATTTTCGAGGGCGGTCTCCCCAATCTCCTTGGATTCATTCAGGATCGACGGCAGCACGATATCCGGGATCACGCCCTTGAGTTGCGTGGAAGCACCGCTGGCGCGATAGAACTTCTTGATCGTCAGCTTCAAGGCGCCCGGATCATTTGTCAGGCCTCGGATTCCCATCCGAACCAGGGCGTCTTTCAAAGGCTGAACACTTTGGACTGTGCCTTTGCCATGAGTCGAGGAATCCCCGACAATTAAAGCCCGGCCGTAATCCTGAAGAGCACCGGCCAGGATCTCGGAAGCCGACGCGCTGAACCGGCTAGTGAGCACAATGAGGGGCCCATCGTAGAACACCGACGGATCTCGAGCATCATCCTCTTGAATCGTGTTGTCGTAATCCTTGACCTGGACGACCGGTCCCGCCTTGATAAATATGCCGGTCAAATTGATGGCCTCCTCGAGCGAGCCACCACCGTTGTGGCGCAGGTCCAGGATAACACCGGCCACATTTTCCTTTTTTAGTTTGGTCAACAAGCGCTTGACGTCTTCGGTGGTGCTCCGAGGTTCGGCCTTCCCCCGCGTGTTCGAGAGGTCGAAACTGGCGTAAAAAGAAGGCAGGTCGATAACCCCGAGGCGTAGATTGCCGCTTTGCGCCGCGGGCGTCTCGATGATCTTCGCTTTGGCCTCCTGGTCCTCGAGCTTGATCTCATCGCGCACCAGGGTCAGCGTCGTCCGCGCCGACGAATCAGCGCCGGCCGGGATAATCGTCAGCCGCACTTCCGTGCCTTTCGGGCCCCGAATCAATTGGACCGCCCGGTCCAATCTCAAATCCACCACGTCCACCGGCGGCTCCCA
>JANXQE010000386.1 GCA_025356925.1 Limisphaerales bacterium
TATCAAGGTAGAAGAGCCCCAGAGGCTCACCGGTTTTACCGTCGGAGACGGCATAGAGCTGCAACTCGTTCACCCATTTGTACGGCGGGTCCACGCGCTGGAACGTCAAGCCGAAGATGGTCTGATAGATGTTGAACATGCCTTCCAGGACACGTTGGTACGGGAAGTAAACGCGCAGTTGCTCCGCATCGACGGTGTATTTTTCCTTTTTTAGCTGGTTGCTGAAGTAGCGCCAATCCCAGACGTAAATCTGGGCGTGGGGGTCGCCGGTGTCCCGGACCTTGAGCTGACGATAGGCGGCCAATTCGGCGTCGAATTTCGGTTGCAGTCCGGTCTTGAGCCGCTCGAGAAAATCGATCGCTGTGGCGGCGTTTTTGACCATCTTGACCTCGGTCTGATAATCGGCCCAGGTTTGGTAACCGAGCCTCGTGGCGATGTCATGCCGCAAAGGCAGAATCCTTTCCAACAGGGGGATGTTTTCCTTGCGCGCCAGATTATCGTGCTCGCGCAGGAGTTGCTTGCGGGTTCCTTCGCGTTTCGCGTTCTCCATGACGTTGAGGTACTGAACCGTGACATTGGCCATCACAGTGTATTCGCCCTCGCCTGTCTTCACCTGTTCGAGGAAGTCCGCCGGAACGCCTTCGAGCTCGGCTTGTGTGAACCTCACCGCTTTTTGGGCCTTGGTGATGTTGGATTCATAATCGATTGTCAGGCTGGAAAGCTCTTTGCGCATGCGCTCGACTTCGTCCCGCTCTGGTTTGGACAATTCCAGACCGGCTCGGCGGTAGTCGCGCATGGTTTCAAACAGCAGTTTTGCGTCCTCCCCTTTAAGTTTCGGCCGGCGGTCGGCATAGGTCTTGAGAGCTTTGTAAACGTCCTCGCGGTAATCGAGGCCGACGATCCATTCCTCGAGTTCCTTCACCGCCTGCGTTGCGGCATCGCGCAGGCCGGCGTCCGGGCTGGTCTCTTTTATCAACGATAGCCGGTTGGCCGTAAGCCCAATTTGGTAGGCCAGATCGTCTAGCGCGCCAACCGTATTGCCGAAGCTGACTTTTTTTGGGTCAATCGCGCCCACCGTGTCCAGCGCGGCATTACCCGAGGCGATCGTTTGCTGCAGCGAAACTCGAATTTCGTTCGTTGAGGCTTCGAACTGCGGCAGTCGGATGCGGCTCTTGAACCTGGCCGCACGCGCTTCAAATTCTCGCAACGGATCGACTCCTCCGGGGATTTGGGCAAAACCGGTAGAGAAAACTGAGACGAGCAGGAGACCCGGAACCCATTTCCAATTCATAAACGGATGGCGCTGGTCAGTCGGTTCGGGGCTCGGGCACGAAATCGTGGGCGATTTTCTGCTTTCCGGCTTCCACCAGCAGCCGGTATTTGATGCCGGGCTCGAGCGGATCGGGTGCGGTGCCTTTAAGGGCTGGACGCATGCCTGGGATGCGCATGCCGTAGGTAAAATCCTTGATCGGCAGTGAATTGGAGTCGGAGAGCAAATACCAAATCGGCTGAGGATATTTGTTCGTCTCGAGATCGAAGACGGGAATCACCTTGACTGAGGTTAGACCGACCTTCCGATCGAACCAAAATGAGAGGGGATTAATCAAGGGGTTATCCGTGCCTCGGCGGTCGAAGGCGCCTCGGGCAGGGCGGGAGCGATGCATCAATTGAATATTGTCGCGGGCGAACCAGTCTCTATTCAGGTAAAGTGAAAAGCTGCCGAGCATGACGGTTAGAGCTACGAGCATCCAGTTTTTCGTCGTCATACGTGTTCTACGGCATCCGTGTCATAGGGTGGACGTAGCCACGCTAGAAATATTCGAGCCGGGAGCCAGAAAGGCACCAAAATTACAGCGCGCTGATCGCCGAGACCCCGGGGCGTCTCCAATCGGAACGCACAACAAGCTTTTTGTGATTTTATGAACAAAAACGTTGAATTCTCAGGTTGTCCTCGAAGACCGCCGGATCACCCTATCCTGGGAGCGCCAGGGTCTCGCCGGCGCCTTCCCGCGACTGAACGGCCTCCAGGCGCCGGCGGGACACCGGGGCTCCCA
>JANXQE010000434.1 GCA_025356925.1 Limisphaerales bacterium
CTCCTCGGCCCGCCTCCGCGCCCCAGCGCGCCTCCTACCTGATGATCGGCGGCTTCCTCGGCGCGGGCAAGACCACTGCCATCGCCGCGCTGGCTCAGCGGCTTGCCGCGCGCGGCCTGCGTCTCGGACTCATTACCAACGACCAGGGCAGCGAGCTGGTCGATACTGCCATGCTGCGGTCCAAGGGCTTTGCCACCGAGGAGATTCCCGGCGGGTGCTTCTGTTGCCGGTTTAATTCCCTGGTGGAGGCGGCCGCGAAGCTGTCCGAGGCCAACGTGCCGGACGTATTCATCGCTGAGCCGGTCGGCAGTTGCACCGATTTGATCGCCACGGTGACCTATCCCTTGCGACGTATGTACGGCGACCGCTTCGCCGTTGCCCCGCTTAGCGTCCTGGTGGATCCAATTCGCGCCTTGCGCGTTTTTGGCGTCGAGGACGGTGGGAGATTTTCCGAGAAGGTCCGCTATATTTACCTGAAGCAAATCGAGGAGGCCGATTTAATCGTGATCAACAAGATGGACGCGCTGAGTCTCGAGCGGTTGGAAGCCCTGCGCAAAGCCATTGCCCTTGGATTCCCAGCCAAGAAAATCAGGGCGGTTTCGGCCCGCACAGGTTTTGGAGTCTCGGATTGGTTTGAGGAAATGATGCAAGCGGTCCCAGCGGGTGGTGATGCCATGGCGATCAATTACGAAACCTACGCCGAGGGCGAGGCTTTGCTCGGCTGGCTCAATTGCACCGTGGCACTCTCGGGACGCGGTGCCTGGGATGGGAACCAGGTGCTCCGGGACCTGGCCGAAGCCATCCATCAACGGCTGATGGGGGCCGGGGCCGAAGTCGCGCACCTTAAGATGACACTCAGCCCAGACGGAGGCCTGAACGCGCTGGGCGCCATCAGCCTGGTGCGCAACGATTTCGTCCCCGAACTCTCGCTGGAACTTCCCGCACCGATCGAGTCCGGGCACTTGATTGTTAACGCGCGGGTCGAGATGGCGCCTGAAGAAATTTATCAAGCTGTCCTGGCGGCGTTGGACGAACTGAGGGCTCGCCATCACGGCTTGCAAATCCATTTGGAGCACGAGGAACACTTCCGTCCGGGAAAACCGCAACCGACGCATCGCCTGGCGGCGCTGCCTACCCACGAGGCCGCTGCAATCCGCCGATTGCTTTCACGTGGAGACTCGATTGCTCCCCGTCAGGCACCTCGACACGAGCAATAGAGCAGGCTGGCATGGAAGATAGAGACATTTCATCGACGAGGTTGCCATGACCCCGTTGCTGGCCCGGATGTAGCGTCAAAATCCGCCCTATTTAAAATTCGACCAGTTCACGGTCCGCATGTCGCCGGACTTGCCGAACACCAGATGCATGCCGAAGGCGGCGCTGAGCGTCTGGGGCGAGTGAGAATGCCCGGCCATGGCAACGTAGTCGCGGAGGATGGCTCGGTACTCGGGGTGCGCGCAATTCTCGATGATGGTCTTGGCGCGTTCGGTCGGGCTTTTCCCGCGGAGATCCGCCACCCCCTGCTCGGTCACGATGACCTGGACCGAGTGCTCGCTGTGGTCAAGGTGGCTGACGAGCGGCACAATCGTGCTGATCTTGCCACCCTTGGCAGTCGAAGGGCAGGTAAAGATCGAGAGGAAGGCATTGCGCGCGAAATCGCCGGAACCGCCGATGCCATTCATCATGCTGCGGCCGAGGACGTGAGTGCTGTTCACATTCCCCGTGATATCCACCTCGATTGCCGTGTTGATTGAGATAATACCGATGCGCCGGACGATTTCCGGGCTATTGGTGATCTCCTGAGGGCGGAGCAGAATCTTGGAACGGAAGAATTCCAGGTTCGCATAGATATCCCGGAGGACCGCGTTCGTGACGGTGAGGGAGCACCCGCTGGCGAAGCGGACTTTTCCTTGTTTCATCAGGGCGATGACCGCGTCCTGGATGACTTCGGTGTACATCTCGAACATTGGTATTTCGGAACGCTGGCCCATGGCGTGGAGCACCGCGTTGGCGGTGTCGCCCACGCCCGACTGGATGGGGAGGAACGACTTTGGGATAAGCCCGCGCTTCAGCTCTGCGGTGAGGAAGCCGGCGACATTTTCTCCAATCTGCGCGGTGGTCGGAGAGATCTCGCCGAACGAGCCGGTCTCGTCAGGCATATCGGTTTCGACGATGCCGAGAATTTTCTGCGGATTCACCTTGATGGTCGGCGAGCCAATCTGGTCCGAGGGACGGAACAACGGCAAAGGGTTGCGATAGGGTGGGTCTTCCGGTTCGTAGATATCATGAAAGCCGCGGAGCGAAGCGGGGTGGAAACGGTTTAGCTCAACGATGATTTTGTCGGCAACCCGGCAAAAGGTAGGGGCCGCGCCGACCGACGAGGTCAGGGTGATTTCCCCGGCCTTACTGATGTCGGAAGCCTCGACCACGGCCCATCGCACTGGGCCCAGGAAGCCATAGCGGACGGCCTGGGGCATCATGGAGAGATGCATATCGTAGAAGGCGGTGCGGCCTTCATTGATGCTTTTGCGTAAATCCGGGTCCGATTGGTAGGGCGTCCGAAACAGCACGGCGTCGGCTTGGGCAAGCGCGCCGTCGAGCGACTTGCCTGTGGAGGCACCGGTCATCACACCGATGCGGAATGGCTGGCCGGCGGCATGGGCCTGCTTGGCGCGCTCGGCGATGGCTTTCGGAACTGCTTTAGGCGCGCCTGCCGCCGTGAATCCGCTGAAAGCGACGGTTTGCGCGTTGTCGATGTGGGCGGCGGCTTCGGCCGCCGTAAGACGTGGGTAGAATTGGCTCATAGGGCGTTTAAGTTTCAGTTAAATGGCGCACCTCGTGCGCATCGTAAAAAGTGACATTCCCAGCCTCGTCCGACAGAGCGAGCCGCCCGTCGTCGTCAACGCCAGTGAACAGGCCCGCATGGAAGGTGCCGTCTAAATCGAGTTCCACTCGGCGCGGAGCGGCCCACATCTTATTGACGCGGGGTAGCAAGCTCATAGTTCCCAGCTTCCGGAGTTGGGTCAAAACCAGGCGAAGGTGGCGAAGGACCAGCATGGTGAGTTCAGGAAGCTCCAGAGCGGGATTTCCGTTCTCCTGGGCTACCCCTGGGAGCGCCGGCGTCTCGCCGGAGTTCTCCTGGCCCGCGGCAAATGAAACCCGCCGGCGAGATGCCGGCGATTCCTGGGCTGGAACCAAGTCGACCAAGCGGGTAGTTTGATTTGTGAGATTGGGGTCGAGAGCCTCTGGCTGGTTCCGAACGTTGACTCCGATGCCAATGACGGCGAGCCCTGGCGCGAAATGGTCAATGAGCAACCCGGCGAGTTTACGGTCATTCACGAGCACATCGTTGGGCCAGCGCATACGAAGCCGGGATATTCCGAGTTCGTGCAAGCAATCGCACACGGCCAATCCTGCCGCCAATGGGAGAGTGCGCTCTTTAATCATATCCCGCCCGATCGGCACGACCGCGGAAAGCCAAAGGCCACCTTGATCTGAAATCCAGGCGCGTTGGAACCGACCGCGGCCGTTTGTTTGGATGTCGGCTCGGACGGCGGTCCAGGGATCCAGATTGGCAGCAACGAGGTTGGTGGACGTGACGACGGAGTATTCGTGGATGGTCCAACCATCCAAAGTCGTGACAGCCGGTCGCGCCGCACGCTGCAATTGAGACTGGGCGGACTCGACGGTGCTCACATCGATGTCCCGGCTAGCTGCGCGGATAACCAATGCTGCTCCAGGCTGCGCGCTAGCGTCTTGGAGTGCGGTGGCGCCGCGCCGCTTTGCGCCACCCATTCGCGCCGAGCATCCGTCGACCCTCTTTTGGTCCGAGCCCCTCCTGAAAGCGCCACAGAACTGAGCACGTTACACGGATCGCGGGAAGCTTTTGCGGTTTTGCCGAGGAGCGACCACCGAAGGCAGCCGTGGGCTTCAGGCCACAGCCGAAGCCGAACCGGGGCGGCGTCGCGGAGCGACGGCTGACGTGCCTGCGTGAGCCACCGCCCAAGCGTGGCCCCGCGACGCGGGTTCCCGTCACGGCCAACCGTGGG
>JANXQE010000550.1 GCA_025356925.1 Limisphaerales bacterium
TGATTTTGCTGTTTGCCGCGCAAAGCCGAGGGACCGGCAGTGTCGGAGCCGTCTTTGGGCCGGTGATGATTTTGTGGTTCTCGTCGCTTGCGTTGCTCGGCATTAACGGCATCCGAACCGCCCCGGAAGTTCTTCTCTCGCTTAACCCGCTGCTGGGAGTTGAGTTCCTCGGCCGGAGTGGGTGGGAAGGATTCGTTGTGTTGGGCGCCGTTTTCCTGGCGGTTACCGGGGCGGAGGCGCTTTATGCCGACGTCGGACACTTCGGAACGCGACCTATCCGCTTGGCTTGGTTCTTCATTGTTCTGCCGGGATTGTTTCTGAATTACCTCGGACAAGGCGCTTTGATTCTTCGCCATCCGAGTGCGATCGAAAATCCATTTTACCTCCTGGCGCCGCATTGGGCGCTCTTCCTGATGGTGGGGCTCTCGACGGCGGCAACTGTGATCGCCTCGCAGGCTTTGATCTCAGGTGCGTTTTCGCTGACCATCCAGGCGATCCAACTGGGATACTTGCCCCGCATGGTTGTCAAGCACACCTCCTCGCACGAACGCGGCCAGATTTATCTTCCCCATGTCAATTGGGCGCTCATGGTTGCCTGCATCGCGCTGGTCCTTGGCTTCCGATCCTCCACCAACATGGCTTCGGCATACGGCATTGCGGTGACGCTAACGATGATCTCGACGACGGTTCTTTTCTTTTTTGCCTCGCGCAGACTATGGAATTGGAGTGTGTTCCGGGCGGGGGCAATCTGTGCTTTATTTCTGATCGTCGAAGGGGCCTTTTTTGCGGCCAATATGTTGAAGGTACTCAACGGTGGCTGGGTTCCCCTGGTTATGGGCATGGTCATCTTTGTCTTGATGGCGACCTGGAAAAAAGGTCGCCGTCTGGTTTGGGCCAAGCTCGGGCCGTCGGCCATGCCGTTGGAAATGTTCCTCGACAATATCGAAACCAGCAAGCGGCTGCCACGGGTGCCGGGCAGCGCGTTGTTCATGACGGCCAACCCCGAGGGCACCCCCATCGCTCTGCTTCACAATTTGAAGCACAACAAAGTCCTCCACGAGCGGAACATCATCCTGACTGTGCTTACCAACGAGGTCCCGCAGGTAGAGCCCGAAAAGCGGCTCGAGGTCGATAATCTCGGGGGAGGCTTTCACCGGATCATCGCTTGCTACGGTTTCATGGAGGAGCCTAACGTCCCGGACTTGTTAAGATCCGCTCGCTTGGACAAGGAGTCGATCGATTTGAACAAAACGACCTTTTTTTTCAGCCGCGAAACTCTTGTCCCGAGCCGCTCTGTTTCCATGGCGCGCTGGCGCCAATGGCTGTTCGCTTTGATGTCCCGCAACGCCCAGTCGGCCAGCTCCTTTTATCGCATCCCTGCCAATCGTGTCGTCGAGCTGGGGATGCAGGTGGAGATCTAACGGATCCAAGGCTGATGATCTTCACCTGGGCAACAGCAGACCGCAGACGAGAGTGACGCGTGTATGGGCGCGTTCGACATCAGGGCCCGCGCCGGTGGTCGTTGACCGTATGGCTCATCCCCAGCGCTTCGTGCATCGATCGGGTGATCGATTTTGTACTAATTGGTCAATTAGATGCAACAAACTCGTGAGGCTAAAACAAGGCATTTCTATTATAAGTACTTAATTCATAATTGTCTACAACCTATTCGGCTGACTGTTAGAGGTCTTGGCATAAAGGGTGCATTAGGACACAATGTAATTGTGGGAGCAGCACTGCCGGAGGCTGTGTCAGGTTCCCGTGATCACAAGTTACCGCTTAAACCCGAAACGAGATGAAGAAGATTGAAGCAATCATAAAACCATTCAAACTGGAGGAAGTTAAGGATGCGCTCGGTGAAATTGGCATCGAAGGCATGACGGTTACGGAAGTGAAAGGCTTTGGCCGCCAAAAGGGTCATACCGAGATCTACCGTGGGAGTGAGTATACGGTCGATTTCCTGCCCAAGATAAAGATTGAAATTGTCATACCGGACGAAAAGTTGGATGAGGCCGTGGAGGCCATCGTCAAGACCGCAAAAACGGGAAAGATTGGCGATGGAAAGGTGTTCGTCTCAACTGTCGATGAAGCGGTCCGGATTCGAACCGAAGAGAAAGGAGTCGCCGCCGTCTAAACTGATCGACCAACCCTAAAAATAGAGAACCCCCAAATGAGAAAGCTATTCCTCGTGTCTGGCTTGCTTTGTACAATGCTTTGGCCTGGTCCCGTTCTTCGAGCTGCCGACGCCGCACCCGGCGCGGAGCGCTCGATTCAAGAGCGTTTGGAGGACCTCGAAGCGTACGTGAATAACGGCTCGCGCAATGCCAACACCAACACAGTCTCCAAAATCGCCGGGCCGGGCCCTGGCCATAACGCCTGGATGATGACCAGCTCGGCGCTGGTCCTGTTCATGACGCTGCCTGGACTCGCGCTGTTCTACGGCGGTCTGGTGCGAAGGAAAAACGTGCTGTCGGTGATGGCTCAATGCCTCGGCATCGCTGGTCTGGTCTCGCTGCTCTGGTGGGCAGTGGGCTACAGCATTGCGTTTCACAGCGGGAAATCCTTCTGGGGCAGCCTGGATTGGGCATTCCTGCACGGCGTGGACTCCAATCCCAACAGCGATTATGGCGCCTGGGTCTCACATAACGTGTACGCGATGTACCAACTGATGTTTGCGATCATCACACCAGCGCTGATCGTTGGCGCGATCGCCGAGCGCATGAAGTTCTCCGCCATCCTGCTCTTTGTTACGCTCTGGATGTTCATCGTCTATTTCCCCTTGGCGCACATGGTCTGGGGTGTGGACGGGTTTATGAACGGCGTCTGGAACAAGGATGCGGGCATCAAAGCCATCGATTTCGCTGGCGGGACCGTGGTGCATATGTCTTCGGGTTGGTCCGCGCTGATCCTTTGCCTGATTCTGGGCAAGCGGCTCGGATTCGGCAGAGAACCCATGCCGCCACACAATATGGTGCTGTGCATGGTGGGCACCGGCATGCTGTGGGTTGGCTGGTACGGCTTCAATGCCGGCAGCGCGGTGGCCGCTGACATGATCGCCGCCAACGCCTTTATGACCACCACGTTGGCCACGGCAACCGCGTCGTTCGTTTGGGCCATGGCCGAGTACATCACGCGCGGCAAACCCAGCATCCTGGGCTTCTGCTCCGGCGCCGTCGCTGGCTTGGTCGTGATTACACCCGCCTCCGGGTTCGTCACCTCGGACGGAGCCGTCCTCATCGGGGTGGCTGCCGGCCTGATTCCGTACCTGGCTTGCTGGAAGCTGAAGGCGGTGATGGGGTATGACGACGCGCTGGACACCTTCGGCGTGCATGCTGTCGGCGGAACCCTGGGGGCCTTGTTGACCGGCTTCCTGGCGCGCAAGACCGCCAATCCTAACCTGGCTAACTTTTTGAAGGACAAAGTCACCGATTCCTTCTTCCAGCCGCTGGTCTTGGAGCAGCTTAAAGCAATTATCCTGACGCTGGCGTTAGCGGTGGTCGGCACTACCATTATTGCCTATATCGTCAAGGCTGTGGTCGGATTGCGGGTCGCTCCGGAGGTCGAAACCTCGGGATTGGACCTGGCCGAGCACGGCGAGGAGGGCTATCACGCAGAGGGTGGCTTCTAAAGCGCGATCGCCGGCCGCGGCATCCACAGTGGTTTTCCTCTACTACGACGTGTAGTAGAGGCGGTCGGGGGTAAGCGGAGCGACGGCGCGGACGCAAGTCCGCG
>JANXQE010000556.1 GCA_025356925.1 Limisphaerales bacterium
AACTCCCGGGATGGTCGGCGACCAGCTCGTCCCACCCAGGAAAGGTCAGCGGATCAACAACGAGCGACTCATTTCCACTCGACCCGCTTCCTGACGCTCCACGGCATAATCCAGAATCATTTCCAAGTAAACCTTCCGCCACAATTCAATAGTAAATGATTTGACGGAGCTAGCAGAGGAAGCAGCGAGGAGATCTGCATCAACACCGTGCACCCCCATCGGTTCATCGCCCACAAACCAACCACAAGTTGCCTATCGCCTATCGCCTATTACCGATTGGCGATTGGCTTTTGTCGACCACTGGTCCCCGATCACTCCCCTACCCTTTTCTTCGTTTGCTTCGTTTCCCTGTGTTAATCAGTTACTTGCAAAGCTCCGCATATGCAGCTTTTGCTGCTTTTCCGCAAACTATCTATTACCTGCGACCAAGTCGCCGCAGGTTGAATTTCCCACAACTCAGGCAGCCACGGCCTGGCTCATGCCGACTCCGGCACCCAGGGCTGACAATAACTCCGGCATCAGCTTGTCTTCGACCGTCAGCGAGTTACGATCCACTTCCGTCAATGCGGTCCGCCCGAGAAATTCCAAGAGCACCTGCACTCTCTGTCTTGAGGGGAGCATTCTTACGACCACCCCTCGTGAGCCGAGGAAGGCGCCCTCGGCAATCGTCACTTCCGTGCCCGGAGGCAAACTGTTCTCGACCGTCATCGGCTCGTCGGACTCAAAACAGGCTCGCAGTTCTTCAATCACATTGTCCGGGACGACCGGGATTTGCTGTCCAAAATGAACCAGGCTGCTGACCCCGTTTAAGTACCTAATTTTGTCAAAATGCTCTGCCAGATTGCACCGAATAAAGACGTAACACGGGAAAAGCGGCTCAACCACACGCACCACGCCCCGGCGGGTGGCACGTTCCATCCTCAAACGAGGATGGAATACCTCCAGCCCGAGTCGTTTCGCCACGTTACCCGCGGCGATATGCTCGTGCTTGGGCTGAGTCCGTGCGCAATACCAAGCGTGGCCAGAAACTGGCAGTTCTGCTAAGCGGCGATCCATTAGATGCTCCTGAATTATAAGCGCAACGGTCGTTTCCACAATGACAAACACTACGGAAGCCATTACCGGGATTTCTCCGGCATGCCTCTGGTTCTCTCGTCAGAAATCAGCATTTTCCATGCCCCCAACCGAGGTTTCCGTAACCCGAGAACCAACTCAGAAGTTCGTCCAACCTCCAGTCCCGCAGGGACGACCGGCCATAACCCAGCAATTCAGGTCATGGTGCATATCCATGTTGGTCTATTTTATTTGACAAACTCAAGTTTCGGCCACTCATTTGGTTATGAACCAGATCACCTGCATTCTGTTCACGAAGCTCACGAACATGGCTTTTCAGACGCTGCGTGCGAGGCAAAGCTACTGGCTACACTGTGATGGCTGATGGTAAGCAAATCCACTTCCAGGACAATGGCAAGATTGTGGCCGTTTTTAACGTTTCGGAGCTTGTGGGATTTGTGCAAGAAGACCATTTAGTTAACTGACGTAAGTAGTTCTGCCACAGTCCAAGCATGACCCGTAATACCTTGAGCCATCGCTGGCGTTAAGCCTTTGAGCGCATGATGGACCCGGCAGAAGTTTTGATATGCCACTTGCAAGACCACTGAATAGCAGTGATTACGCAGTGTTTTGCTGTAGCCCAAGGTCTTGCGCGTGAATCTGCGGTTGAAAAGCCTGATATTTAGATTCTTTCGCTCGGCGTGATTAGTTGTGATCTTCTTAAAATCAGGATTGCCGATGCGTGCTTGTCGCTTCACGGTCACACAAACAACCGGATCAAAACGTCGAGCCTTGGTCTGATTGATTGGCAGTGTGGCGAACTTCTTAAGCTCAGTGCCGTAATCAACGCGTTCGCGAAACACTCTGAACACAGACCCCAGAGTTGAGCAATACTACTCAGTCATGGACATAGACTACACTCTCGGCCATAAAAAAAGAGCGGAGCAGCCTCTGGTCTTGCTTGAGCTTGTCTAGATCCCCCTGCACCCG
>JANXQE010000561.1 GCA_025356925.1 Limisphaerales bacterium
ACGGTTATGGTCAGTACTAAGTGGCGTCGGCAAGTCCTGCCGACGCCAAATCGCTGCCGTTTCCGTCACCGCGCGTTGCCGTAGGGCGGATCCGAGAGGCCGTCGATCATCCAGATGTCCCCGGTGAGGGTGACCACGTAAGCTTTGTTCTGGATGAACTCCAGCGAGGTCGGCCGGTCCAGACCGCCCATGACCACAGTTAAGGTGCCGTCCGCGTTGACCTTCAAGAGCGCGCCGGTGTTTGGCAGTCCCGGAGAACCCGCAGGGTCGCCCGAAAACTCTCCATTCGAGAGGGCGTAAAGGGTGCGACCGCGGCCAAATTCCACGTCGACAAGGATGGGGGCCCCGGACGCTACCTCCGTCGCGGTGGACGATTTCGGTCCGAATGACACAACTTTGCCGGTCTCGGGGAGGTGCGGGACGGGACCGGCCTCGGCCATGTAGATCGTGTCGCCGGACACGGCCAACCCGGTCGGGACGATGTCGTCGAAGGCGATGAACACGCTGACCTCGCCGTCGAGTGTGACTCGATACACCCGGTTAAGGTGCCCATCGGTGACGAGGAACCCACCACGGTATGTTTGCATCGCGTACTGAACTCCGGTTGGGACAGCGATGGAGAACGGGATGGTCGGCGGATGAAGCACGGCGAAAGCGCCGATGTCCGCAACGACGGTGAAGCTGTTTGGGCCGTCCACTCGATAGATGCCATCCACGTCGCTGCCGCCGACATCAGGGTCGACCAAGGTGTACATACGATTTTGCCTGCGCTATGAGTGATGATAGGCTTCTCCCTCATCATGCGCAAACCGGTCGTAAAAAGTATATCAAAGTTTTTTAATACTTTTTGTCCGGCGAATGCGCATGTAGGATTGAATGAGCAACCCTCAATCAGACATGCCATTACCCCAAGAGCGTGAAGAAGCGCTGTTTGCGCTCGCGCTGGAAAGGCCGGCGGCCAGGCGCAGTGCCTTTCTGGACGTCGTGTGCGAAGGCGACCCCGCCTTGCGCCAGCGCTTGGAAGCCCTGCTCGCCGCGCACGATGCGCCGGATGAATTGTCGCCCAAGACCAAGCCTGGAGCCAAAGCCACAATCAAACTCGATCTGTCGGAAGCACCGGACGAAGCTGTCGGCCAGACGTTGGGGCGTTACAAATTGATGGAACGTCTCGGCGAAGGCGGCTGCGGCGTGGTCTATGTCGCAGAGCAGACCCAGCCAGTGCGCCGTCGCGTGGCACTGAAAGTCATCAAGCTTGGCATGGATACCCAACCTTTGGACGAACCACCACTACTGAGAAACTGAACAACCGGAACAACAAGTACACGGCGGGACTATATGCCGCCGAAGCGGCGACGGAAAAAGTCATCGCCCGGATGAAATACGATTTTCTGGCGGGAAACCTTACCTATATCACCAATGATCTGAGCACCTATCACAGCTCGATTCCCACCGCCGCGGACGACTCATATTGGAGTAACTTCAGCTTTAACGACGCCGCGGGTAATAGCTCGGCGACCTACGTTCAGTGCATTTCCAACAGCGCCTGGGCTCCTCTCAGCTCTCAGTACGCGGGGCTCAACGGGTGGGTCACCGTGTACCGGGTCCTGTCGAACGCGCAGCAAAACGATGCGGCCAATAATCCGTTTTCGGCCGTCCAGCAGGATGTTGAACTCGACGGCATCCCGGTGTTTCAGTTTGCCATTTTTTACAATGGATTGCTCGAGTTTACCTGGTGCGCTCCGTTTACCGTGAACGGTCGCACCCACTCCAACACCAATATTTATAACGGCTCGTCCGCCAACCTCACTTTCAACTCGATCGTCACGGCCTCGGGAACGATTTCCCAGCCCGCCTGGTTTGGCAAGACTCCAGGCCAATATACGGGAACAATTGCCTACAACGGCACCCCCACCGGCTATAGCACCAACGCTAACACGCTCACGCTGCCAATCGGCACGAATAATTCACCGGGCGTCGTAGCGCAGATCATTGCCATGCCGCCGGCGGGTGAAGACCCGAACTCCGCCATGGGCCAGCAACGATTCTTCAACAAGGCCGAGGTTGTGCTGTTGGTCAGTAACTTGCTGGTGACCACCACGCTGAAGACTTCCTCAGGGGACATTGCCCCCGTGACGCTCCTCGCTCCTTACACCGCGACCAATTACTCGCTCGTCAACAGCCTTTTCCCCTTTCTCAACATCACGAACACTTTCACCGACCAGCGGGAGAGCAAAACCGTAGTGGCGACTGACATTGACGTGAGTAAACTCAAAACCTGGCTCGTCACCAACGCCTCCGTGAATGCCAAATTTCCGAACACGGCCGGAATCTACAACAACGGCGCTTTCCCGAATATCCTTTACGTGGCAGACAATCGTCCGGCCAGCAGCAGCATTCTGCCGGCGGTGCGCCTGGTAAACGGAGGCATCATACCCACTAACATGTCCCCCTCCGGACAGCCTACCGGCTTCTCGGTATCCACCCCGAACCCTCTCTACGTCAAAGGCGATTACAACAATCCGAGCGGCGTGCAAGCCAGCACGGACACGAGCGCCACTTTCCCATCGGCCCTGATCGCGGACGCGCTGAGCGTTCTTTCCAGGAACTGGGTGGATTCGCAAAGCTCATTCAGTCTGGGCAGCGGGGGCAAAGCCTCGGCCGTGAGCACAACCATCAATGCCGCCATTTTAGTCGGCAACGTTCCTTCCACCGCATCCGACGTAAACTCCTATAGCGGGGGCGTCCAAAATCTGCCGCGGTTGTTGGAAGACTGGGGCAACGGCAGCGCGTCCGTCGTCCTGACCGCCAATACCTCAATGGTGAACTTGTTCAGCAGCGCCCGAGCCACCACGCAGTTTCAGGCTCCGGGAGTTTACTATTACGCGCCGACCCGGCAATTCAGCTTCGATCTTAATTTTATGAACCAGGCCAAAATTCCGCCCGGGACGCCAATTCTTGGGGCAATCCAACGCAGTAAATGGACCGTACCACCGCCGGGTGTAACTACTTATGCAGGCAACTAAGTTTTTCATCCTCGCGGCCGCCAGCCTGGCCGCGGCCGCGTCGCCGATTCTCGCTTCAACCACCGCCGAAGCCGGTGCCGGCGGTGACACCAATACGCCAGCCATCCTCGCGCTCGTGCGCCACGAGGAAGGGCCGGGGCTGTTGCCAGCCGATCGCGTCTACGTCACGGCGGGTACAAACAAATTCGCGTTTCTGGTTCCCGCGGGCTTCAAGATGGAGCCTTGGAACGACGGCCGGGTGGCGCTCGTTAACCGGGATTACAGTTGCCAGATGACCTTCCAACTAGCCGGGCCGCTTCCCGCCGAGGGAAATGAATTGGACCCTGAGGTTTATTCTCGACGAGTTCTCGCCGAGCATCCGGGCGGAGTGATCACCAGGACCTTTTCCGCCATCGCAGACAGCCGGAGGGGGCCCGCTTATGAAGCGGAGTGTCTCGGACCGGCCAGAACCTTGCGGCGGGCCCAAGTCGCTTTCATCCCGTCACAGAACGCCGTTTTGGAGTTCAGCCTGGTCTGCGGTCCGGACCAATTCGAAGCGGCCCGCCACCAGCTCAATACGGTGATGCTGACGTTTCGAGCCAGCGATGCGAACGGCGAGCTGCATATCTCACCCCTATCGGACAAACTTTGATCCCCGAAGCAGCCTAACCCCATCGCTGATCGAAACCCACGAAAACGGAACGCACCATGCAACTGCCATTCCTTAAAGGAAGCACCAAAACACGCGACCACATGATTGCCATCGACCTTGGCAACCGAACGACGAAAGCGGTACACTTGCGTCGGGTTAATGGCAAAATGGCCCTGTGCGGCTACACGATCACCGACTCTCCGGCGGGGACACCAGGCCCGTCGGTCGAAACCCTGGCTGGCCATCTGAAAAGCGTCACCGAGTCGCTCCGGCCAAAAACCAAATCCTTAACGCTGACCCTCAACGCCAATGACGCGGTGCTACGCACGGCCGAGGCGCCGCTGATGAGCAAGGACGACTTCCGCTCCGTACTGAAGCACAATACCCGGACCTACCTGCAGCAGGACCTCACCGGTTACGTTTTCGATGTCCACCCGCTGATGTACTTTGCGAGATCAGAATCGGAGAAAGACGATCAAATAAAGGTGACCCAGCAGAAACAACGATTGCTCATCGCCGGCGCGAAGAAGCAGTTGGTGGAAAGTTACGTGCAGGGGGCAAAAACGGCGGGTTTGGTCGCCGATCATGTCGTGCCGGGATTAATCGCGGCGATCAACGCCTTCGAACTTTCCCGACCGGAACTTTTTCTCGGCAATGCGGTGGCACTAGTCGATGTCGGCTTTAAGAGCTCTTCGATTTGCGTTCTGAACCGCGGTGACATCGCGCTTAGCCGAGTTGTGGCCATCGGCGGTGATCGGGTCACGGAGGGCCTGAGCGAGACCATGAACATCAGCTACCCCGAGGCTGAAAGTCTAAAGATTGGCATGGCCGCCGAGGTGCGGCGGGAATTGGAGAGCGTGGTCGCCCCGCTGGGCCGCGAGTTGCGCGCGTCGATCGATTTCTTTGAGCACGAACACGACAAAACGGTCTCCCATGTTTTTGTGTGCGGCGGTTCCTCGCGGTCGGACGTTGTCCGCCAGATCCTGGAGACCGAGCTGATGTTGGAATGCACCACCTGGGATCCGCTTTCGTTCCTCGAGAAAGAACTTTCGCCCGAGCAGGACAGCGAACTTGAGCACGTCGGACCACAGCTCGCGGTGGCCGTCGGTGCGGCGCTCGGCGCAATGTAGCAGGGTCAGTTGTTGCTGCGGAGACAGTTAGAGGTGCTGAACGAAGCCAGCGCCGACGGTCGCTACGCCGGTTATGACTTCAAGATTCAACGCCGCGTCGAGGTTGGCATGTCGTGCGCCGCGGATCCCACGGATCAGCTGACGCACAATTTGATTGGGTCGCGCGCGCTTCGTGAACTAACCTGTCGTGGCATGAAGCACGTCCCTTTGGACCAAATCCCCGTGTCGCGCTGGTGCGAATTGGCGAACACGCGGTTCCGGATCGAGGATGATGGGACCCATTTGGTCGAGTTGACCCTCGTGAAAGTGAACCGGAGCCAGGACCCTTTGGGCGGGGGCGCGGATGGCACTGCGCCAAAAGCAGAGAACTTTTCGCTTTTGTTCCGAGGGCCCGGCCAGCAACTGCTGCGCCAAAAGACCTACACATTCGAGCACGGTCAACTTGGCCGGTTCGATTTGTTTATCGTTCCCAATGGCCGAATGTCAGGCGAGTTTGAGTACGAGGCAGTGTTCAATCGTTTGGCCAAGCCTCCTTAGACGGGTCAGGCCGAAGCCATTGTTGTTATCGGTCCCGCGTTGCCACAGCCAATCCGGCGACTTTCCAATCCTATCCCGGAACCGGCCCACTAAAAAAAGGGACTGCGCCGCCTCCCCGTCAGCTCTGGGCCGTCGAGCTGCCGGGCGGATGCCATTCCATGGTGACATAAACCCCGTCATCCCGAGCCTGCCCGAACGCCAGCCGCGCATACCAGCGCACGGAACGACCCTGCTTTAACGCTTGGAGGCGGATGGGTTTCCCGGTGCGATTTGCCTCAGCCTGCAGCTCTCGGATCAGGCTCGTGCCTATACCTTGCCCGCGGTCTTCGGGCAACAATGCGAAATCGACCAACTCAATCGCTTCCTCGGTCCGATCCACCACCAACCGCCCGATCGGACGGTCCTTCAGCAGCACCACGGAGAACTGCGCATTGGCATGTTGGGCCGCGTAGCTCCGGCGCATGAGGTTGAACTGCATCTTGAGGAACCCCGCAATCCGCCCCGCGTCCCAACCCGTGGCGGCAAGCTCCTCGTGCCGCGTGCTGGCATAAACCCGCAACAAAAACGGCTCATCTGCCGTCACTTCACGCCGCAGCCTGATCGAGATTTGACCCGGCGTGGATGGTGTTGCGCTCATTAACTTCTTCGAATAATCGCTTGTGATGTGCTGAATCATCCCACATGCTTTGGCCGGAGTCAGGTATGAATGCGGTTCAGTAAGCGTATGCCGAAAAGTATCACTAGCCCAATGCCGTTTCGTTCTCGTCGGCAATTCCTGGCCGGATGTTCCGCGGTGACTTTGGCCGCGGCGGCAGCCCCCACGTCAGTCCTGGGGTTGCCCTTTCTTCGCGGGAAAGAATCCCTCGATTCGATTGGCTTCGGCCACTTCGCAACTCACCTGGGTACGACCTTTCGGGTGTGGCAAAATGGGGTCGGGGCAGGGGACCTGGCCCTCGTGGAGGCGCGGCCACAACCAGCCAATCTCCCCGGTGCGCTGGAAGCCCCGGATGCCCACAACGAGAGGTTTTCGCTGGTCTTCGAGGGCCCGGCGGATCTCCCGCTGGAACAAAACACTTACCTCTTTGACCACGCAGCTCTCGGCAGGTTCCTCATGTTCATCGTTCCTGTTTTTTCTCCGCGCAGCCCGCGTGCCTACTATGAGGCAATTTTCAACCGCCCGTTCGCTCAGCGCAACCGCCGGGAGTTCTGAGGCCGCGCAAAGGCTCTCGGCTGCGTCTCCCG
>JANXQE010000565.1 GCA_025356925.1 Limisphaerales bacterium
GATTGTTTATATGGCGTCCTGGGCTCCGGGCGGCGACTCGGGGAAACGCATTTCTCTTTTGCCATGGGAGGCTGCCCTGGCGAAATGGGACGCCAATCACGACGGTAAACTTTCCAGGAATGAGATCGACGATCGAGAGGTCCTGGACAGGTTCTACCGCATGGACATGGATCAGGATGGCACGTTGAATCAACAGGAATGGGAACGCCATGCCGAGGTTTTTCGCCGTGCCCAGAACGCGATGTTGGCGATCAAACCGGTCGGCCACGGCGAGTTGGATGAGAAGACCATTGTCTGGAAGCACAGTCGCGGGATTCCCTACGTGGCGACACCGGTGCTGGATCAAGGCGTGCTTTGGATGGTCAAAGAGGGCGGCATCGTCACCAAGCTCGACGCCGCTTCCGGTGAGTTGCTCCAGGAGGAAAGAGTGCCTGGGTTTGGGAATTATTTTGCCTCTCCGGTTGCCGGCAACGGAATGGTTTATTTCGCAAGCGAGTCCGGCACTGTGAGCGTTGTCGCGTCCGAACGCGCCTGGCGTCTGATTTCCTCGCATGATTTTCATGAGAAGATCTACGCCACGCCCTGCCTCAATCGGGACCGGCTTTTGGTGCGGACGGATCGGGCCCTTTATTGCTTCCATGGAGGCGCGCCGTGACGGTGCGCAATCCCGAGTGACGCATGGCTCCAAGTTTGCGTGCGGCCGGGTTCTTGCCGCATCCCACGCTCACCCAGGCAATCTCTTTCGGCCGGGGCAGCCCCCTGCCCTAGAACACCTCCGCCTCGAGGCCCGCCACCTGGCGGACGGTCTGCGCAATGTTGGAGAGGATTTTGAGCGGCAAATGCCCACAGTCGCCGCGATGCATTGGGCGCGTCGCGGAGTAAACCTGAACCAGGGAGATTTGGGCGCCCCCCTCCTTCAATTCCCGAAGGCGTTGGGCGTATTGCTCGATCTCCTCGAGGGGCGGTTCCTGGCCGTTAATGGCGGGGAATAAACTTTGAATGATGATCGAGCGCTGGCACCCGACGTGCAGGATGTTGGACATTACCTTGGCCAGCGGCACCTCCACACCGTTGACTTTATTCAGGTAAGCCTGCGTGCCCCCATCGAGCTTGGCCCAAATTTCGTCGTGCTTCGTTAAGTGACGAATCCCGCTCTCCACGAGGGGCAGATCCAGACCCAGGGCATTGGTGATCAGCACGAGTTTGAAAAAAGGAAAGCCAGCCAATGCCCGCACGTGCATGACCGCCTGGAGCGCCTCGGCAAACTCCGGCGCCAGCGTGGGCTCGCCATCACCGCTCAAGGCGACATGGCGCAGTTGCAGCAGTTCGTCGGGCACCCTTCGGTAGGCAGGCAACTCCCGCAAGCGGCCACTGCGGACGTATTCCAGCGTCTGCGTCAGTTCACGAGCCATGACCCCCACGTCCAACTGCGGAGTGCCAGCGCCGGCAGCTCTGTCCACTTCGCAGTAGATACAGTTGAACTGACACCGCTTATCCGGGTTCATGTTGACCCCAACGGAGAGCCCGCGGGCACGCGGCGAGACGACTACATAGACCAGGCGGTTGTGGAGAAACTCCCGGGGATAAACGGCGGTCGGTCGGGCTGGGTCATTTTCACCCGCGGCCACAGGCGCACCCAGGCCGGGCCCCCCCCACTTCAAGACCCTGCCATTGGCTTCTTTCATTTGTTAGACCAGCTTAGGTCTCCGGGCCGAACCCACCACACCCCCCTTGCCATACATTGGCCATTTTTTGCCACCTCACCAGCGTCGTCCAGGGGATATTCTTGTCTCGAACACTAAAAACTTGTTAACCGGTTTGAGCTGTCTGAATATCTGGCCCATGGGCGCGCCGTCCCGGACCTTCGGCGGGCTGAACGTCAAGACCAACGCACTATGAGATATCGCACGATCCTGCTATTCGGCGCCCCGGGCGCGGGCAAGGGCACCCAAGGCAAGATCCTCGGAACCATCCCCAATTACTTCCATTGCGCTTGCGGGGATGTGTTTCGCAGCCTCAAAGCCGATAGCCCGATTGGCCGCGACTTTCTTGAATATTCCAGTCGCGGTCAATTGGTTCCGGACGCCACGACCATCGAGTTATGGCACGACTTCATTCACGGTTCGACCGAGGCCGGTCGTTTTCGTCCCGACCAAGACACGCTTGTGCTGGATGGCATCCCGCGGAGCGTTCCCCAGGCTGAAATCCTGAAAGATACACTGGACGTTATCGCAATCTTTTATCTTCGGTGCTCCAACCAGGACGCGCTCATACAACGGCTTCAACGCCGGGCCCTCAAAGAAAATCGCCTCGACGATGCGAACCTGGATGTCATCCGGCAACGCCAGGCCACTTACGAACGAGAAACCGAGCCGGTCCTGGGGTTCTATCAGAAAAAGATCGAGCATCGAATCAATTCCGACCAACCGCCGCACAAAGTGCTGTTTGATCTTTTGAAGCACATCGTGAAGAGTTGACAGTATGGCGCAACAATTCGGCCAGTTCACTGCCAGCGAGCTGTATTGTCCAAAGTGCAAACAGTCGCAACCGGTGCGCGAGCGCCTGTTGCTGGTGCTGCCCACGGGTGAATTGCACGAATTCCTCTGTACCCGGTGCGGAACTTCGCTGGGCAAACGGACCGTGACCGGCCCCGCCGTTGCGGCTGCGGCCCCCCCCCGCCCTGCCCCCGCGCTCCCCCGGCGCAAACTCTTGCGCTAGCCAGCCAAGCCAGGGCTATCGTCGTCGAACGCAACCTGCCACTTGGAACCCGCCCCGCCCAATTCGCGTTCAGCGTTGCGCCTCGTCTTCATGGGCACTCCCGAGCTGGCGTGTGCCAGCCTCGCTGCGCTCATCGATGCTCCCGGCCTGGAGGTCGTAGCCGTTGTGACCCAGCCGGACAGGCCCAAGGGCCGTGCTCTGAAGCTCTCGCCCTCGCCGGTCAAAGAGCTTGCTCTTGGGCGAGGTCTCGCACTGTTGCAGCCGGCGCGGGCCCGGGAAGAAAACTTCATCGATATGGTTCGCCAGTTGCATCCGGATCTCATCGCCGTCGCCGCCTATGGCCAAATCCTGCCTCAACCATTGCTGGACGTGCCCCGCTTCGGATGCCTGAACGTTCACACCTCTCTCCTGCCCAAGTACCGCGGAGCCGCCCCCATCCAGTGGGCCATTCTAAACGATGATCGGCAAACTGGCGTCACCATCATGAAGATGGACGCCAGCCTCGATACTGGCGATATCCTGTCTCAGGAACACACCGCGGTTTTCGATCAAGACGATGCCCAAACGCTTCACGAACGCCTGGCTGGAATCGGCGCCCGATTGCTCCTCCAAACCATCGGCCCCTTTGTGACCGGCCTGCTCCCCGCACGGCCACAGTCCGCCGACGGAATTAGCTACGCTCGCAAAATTGTTAAGGCAGATGGCTTGATTGACTGGTCCAACCCAGCCCGCACCGTTTGGAACCAAGTGCGCGGGCTCGTCCCTTGGCCTGGTGCGTTCACCAGCCTGCCGGCTCCTCAACCGAGCCTTCTGAAAATCTGGCGCGCTGACATCGTCGAGGTTTCTGCCGTCCCGGGCGAGATCGCTTCCGCCGATAAGCACGGGATTGTCGTCGGGTGCGGGCTGCACTCCCTCCGGCTCCTGGTTTTACAACGCGAAGGAGCACGCCGCCTTGGCCCGCAGGAGTTTCTCGCCGGCTACCCCCTGGTCCGGGGTCAGCGATTTGGCCGCAATTCCTAACGAGTCCAAACGCGCCGAGGGACCGCCGTGTCCTGGCGCCAGCCCAGCAGTGGGTTTGGGACCTGGCAAATCGAGCGGGCCTTTCCGTTCGACGATATTCAATCCGTCGCCAGCCGGGCCGGGGAGCGAAACGGGCTCAGGGGTGCGGCCTAAGCCAGAAGGTTCAAGATCGAGACCGTATTCAGTGCCGCCTTGGGAATGAACGAGCTGATCTCAACGAATTCCGGGAGCTTGGAACCGTCGAGGCTACGCTCGGAGCAGTGATCGTTATCTCCCGACGGACCGAGACCGTCCAGTGTGGGAACAGCGTCCCAGAAGCTGTTGCCGTCGCTCAGGCCACCGCGCTGCTCGCCCAGAACGGAGGCGCCCAGTCGAGCGCCCGCCTCGCGCCATAGGGTGAGCAGCTTTTCGGTACCCGGATTGCGCGGCCAGGGCCGGCTCTCGCTTGTAATCTCGACCGCCACTTCACAGCGATAGCCATCATTTTGGCTGCGCACCTCGCCCGGCCCGGACAGCGCCAGCAGCCGAGCCTTCGCCTCCTCGCAAATAGCCGGACTAAACGCGCGAAACTCCCCTTCGGCAACAGCCAGATGCGGCACTCGGTTGAGTACCGTTCCGCCCCACATCTTTCCCACGTTGAAAGTCAGGTCCTTCGAAAAATCCGTCATTACATCGATCTGCTGGAGTGTGCGAGCCAATTGGATCAACGCATTGGCACCCTGTTTAAGATTGCCGCCGGCGTGCGCCCCCCGCCCCGTCACCGTGACTTTCCAGGTGAACCGGCCCTTTCGGGCAGCGACCATCAGATGATCGCTGCCAGCCGTATTTTCGGCTTCGAACACCAACAGGGCGAGCGTGGATCCACTCAGATGCGGGCGGCAGACATCCTCGAAATCCGGCGAGAGGCATTCTTCAGAGGAATTCCAAAACAACTTCCAAGTGATCTCCTCGAATGTCTTTGGCGCGTGGGCTCTGAGGGCCATCAGCACCAGCCACATCATGACTGTCCCGCCTTTGATATCGAGTGTGCCCGGGCCAAAAGCTCGATCCCCCGCAACCTGCCAATGAAAGGCGTTAGCCAATTCTTCTTCAGGAGGAAACACGGTGTCCAAGTGCGAAACCAGCGCGATGCTCTTGCTCGATCGGCCCGTCCGGGTCATGACTAGATGGTTTCCCCATTCGCCATTGACCGAGGGCACGAACCTGGCCGTAAAGCCGAGTGGCGCAAAGCACTCCGCCGTCAGCCGGCCTAACTGATTTATGCCCTCCCGGTTGCTCGTAAAACTATTGATCCCGACCATTTTCCGAAGCATCTCTAAAGCGGCGGGCATCTGGCTACCCAGAAACTTGTTAAGCAGAACGGTGTCGATCATAGGAAAGGAACGCAGATGTGGCGACTGGGATCTCGCAGACTTAGGTCAAGGTGGACGCTGCAAAAGGAGTTCGATATAGGCTAGATCTTCAGGCCGAGTTACTTTGGGGTTCGGGCCAGGTCCAACCACCAACTGCACCGGCTGTTCGATCAGTTCACAAGCGGCGGTGTCGTCGGTAACCGACAGACCGCGCTTTCGTACTTCCGACAGGGCGCGGCGAATGACTTCCACCCGAAAGGTCTGCGGCGTTTGCACCGCCCACAGTTTGGAGCGATCAAGTGTTCGGTCAATGAGTTTACCGTCGCGGGACTCCTTGATGCTGTCGGTCACGGGCTGCGCAGCCACGGCCGCGCCGACCTTCCGAGCGGCCTCGATCGTGGCGGAAATCAGCTCATGACTCGTGCACGGACGGGCCGCATCCTGGATCGCCACGATCTCGCTGGCCGGATTGAGGGCGGCCAATCCGTTCCAAACCGAATCCTGCCTTTCCTTCCCCCCGGCCACCAGAACGAAGGATTTTTTGAACCCGAACCGCTCAGCGATTTTAAGGATGCTATCCTGCAGGCCATCGCGTACCACGAGCACGATCTCCTGGACTGTTTTGGCCTGTTCAAATTGCAGCCACGTGTGCGCCAGAACAGGCCGCCCGGCGATCTCGAGAAACACCTTGTCCACGTCGCGGCCCATGCGGGTCCCTTTGCCGGCTGCAACAATCAAAGCGGAAACCATAAAGCAGCGCGAGGCTAAGGGCTAAGGCCAGGCACCGAAAGATTAAAGTAGACTCTGGCCTTCCCTTCTACTCGGGGTGAGAATTTGGCGGCTGGCTGGCCAATTGCACAAGGGCTTCTTTGACTCTCGCGGCCTGCGCTTGATTCAGGATCAGAAATCGGTCACGGCCCTCCGCACCTTTAGTGAAGCGAGTGAAACCATCCTGCTCGACCGTCACTGTTCCCGGCTCGGAAATTGAAAAATAGTTTCGATCCGAAAAAACCCCATAGAGCACGCTGGTCAAATCCCACGTGGGACGCTCGTGTGGAGGTGGGTTGTATAAACGGTAAGCCTCGGCGGCTGGGTGGTGAGCGACATACCTGAAGTCTCGCTCGATGCTGATGGCCGGGAAGGGAACGGCGATGCCAATCTCGAACCCGCTCCAGACAATTGGTGTCGGCCAGGAACGCGCCAGCTTTTGGGCGGCGGAGAGATCCTGGGTGACGTTAAACTCGAGATAGTGGGAGTTGTGCTCGATGATCTGGAAGGCGCCTGCCATGACTGAAAGGAGCTTCACCTTGGACTTGACCAGGTCCCGGCCGTTGAGCGCTGAGAATTTATCACCAGGAGTATCGAGAAGAGCCGCAAGATTGGAAAAATACCCGACCTGGATCAGGGTAACGGAATGATCCTGCTGGCGGCAGAGGATGCTGCGGACCAGTTCGGTTGCCGCGGGAGCGTCGGAACTGCGTTTCAACCGGTGTGGGTATCGCAGCTTGCCCAGATCCTTTTCTTCGGCGAGCCGGAGAAACCTGCTGGGCTCGTTTTTAAGGCCCGAACGAGCAAACCCAATCGGCACTGCCGGCCGGCCGTAGAACGTGTTCATCGCATCAACGAACGGTCCGGCCAGTTCGTCCGGTTTGGTGATCGTCACCGCTAACAACTCGCAATCGCCACGCGTCTGCAAGGCATGCAACATCGAGAGCGCCAGCACATCGTCAACGTCGTTGCCGATGTCGGTGTCAAAAATGACTTTCGCCGGTGACAACTGCTCTTGCGCGCCGCACGCCGCCGGATACCACGTGACAACCAAAAGTCCCACGCATAAGCCCAGAGTGCCGAGCTGTTTCCCCGGAACGCCTCCTTCTCGCCGGAGACGTACCTGAGGAAATGCTGCTGGCCAACCGGATGCTAGGGCTCGAAGGCAGGTCCATAGTCGAGTATTCATAAGGGTCAGGTGGTTTTCAGGGCTTTTGAGCAAATTTAAGACCGAGCAGGCGCTTCAACAATGGGAATTTAGCGTCCGCCAGGTGCTGGCGCCACGCGTCCAGAATGACAGCAATGACGATCACCGATCCGGTGACGACTCGCTTCACCGGTTCGGTCGCGCCAACCTGAGCCAGGCCCGCCTCCAATGTGGCGATCATCAGCACGCCGAAAAAGCTGCTCACCACGGAACCGCGCCCGCCCATCAGACTCGTGCCGCCGATCACGACGGCTGCAATCGCGGAAAGCTCGAGGCCGACCCCGGCGTTCGGGTCAGAAGAACCCAGCCGCGACGTATAAAACACCGCACCTAATCCGCTGAGCAACCCCACCAGACCAAAGACCGCTATCTTGGCCGGCCGGGAATTGATACCGGCCAATCGGACGGCCTGCTCATTGGTCCCGATGGCGACCAGGTATCGCCCGAAGAGGGTTCGCGTGAGAATGAGCTGCGCGATTCCAATGACCGCCACCGAAATCAGAAAGGCCGGCGAACAACCCAGACCGAACACTGGCCGAGCCAATCCTGCCACTGAGTCTCCGATATATTTAGTTTGTGAATGGGTCGTGAGGTACGCCAGGCCGCGAGCGATCTCCAGCATACCCAAAGTCACGATAAAAGAGGGAATTCCTAACCGGACGCTGATGACGCCGTTGGTTGTCCCTGCGGTTACGCCGACCCCGAGACAGGCGCCGATCGCGGCCCACAACGGCCAATGCCAATCGACAATCGCGACGCCCAGCACCGCGCCACCGAGCCCTAAAACCGAACCGACGGACAAATCGATCCCGCCGATGATCAGCACTAAAGTCATGCCCGCCGCCACGACCGCCAACGTCGGAATCCGATTCGCCAGCGCGTTCAGCGTTCGCCAGGAAAGGAAATTGTCGCTGAACAGGCCGAACAAGAGGAACAAGCCAAGCCAGATCGCCAACATGGCCGCATACTCGCCCAGGTGGCTAGTCTTGCGAGTCATTGGTTCCTACTTCGCTTCTTCGGCCCGGTCCAGGTAGCCGCTGAACGCCGCGCGTGTGATCTTCTCCT
>JANXQE010000569.1 GCA_025356925.1 Limisphaerales bacterium
GCCAGTAACCCAGAATCTTTGTTCCCGGGAACAGATCCGCCAGCAGATGGCCGATCAGGCGGCCCAGGTAAACGAAATCAAGCCGGCCATCCTTGCTCGGGAGCTGAACCATCCGCGGCAGGATCCGCGGAATCTGCACCACCGCCAAATGCTTGAGCATCTCCTGGCCCTTGGGCATCTCCAGCCGCACAATCAAATTGAGGGACTTATTCAGCAGTTGAGGAAATGGGTGCGCGGGATCGATGGCCAGAGGGGTCAGGACCGGGCGAACCTGGGCCTGGTAATAGTGCTGGACCCATTCGAGGTCGGGAGCGGCCAACTCGGTCAGGTCCAGGATCCGTATGCCATTCCTGGCCAGCGACGGCATCAACTGCTCCCGCCAGCAGGCATACTGGTCTTCCACCATTCGGCGCACCCGGCGAGTAATCGCCCGAAAGGCTTCCGAAGCGGTCAGGCCATCGAGACTTCGCTCGACCACCTCGCTTTCCATCTGCTGCTTCAAACCCGCAACGCGGACTTCGAAGAACTCGTCGAGATTGGAGCTGACGATGCAGAAGAATTTAACGCGTTCCACCAGAGGATTTTGTGGGTCCAGCGCTTCATCCAGAACGCGCTGGTTAAACTCCAGCCAGCTCAACTCGCGGTTGATAAAACGCGCAGGGCCAGGGGGACCGGGTTTAATTTTTGCTGCCACCATTCGCGACCAAACTACCGGAACGCGGAGGCTTTGCAAAGGGCTGTTGTGGGCATCGCGGATTCCTTTTCCATCCGCAAAATCCCGAAACCCGTGGCCAACACTCGGCGCGTAAAAACCCTGACGGGCTACGCAGATTTCGAACGATACTGATGGACCAACAGTCCGCGTTAAGTTGGACCGCAGTCGAAACGATCGCTTCAGGTCTAATCTCCGATGATCTTTACCAGCACGCGTTTCCGGCGCCGACCGTCGAACTCACCGTAAAAGATCTGTTCCCAGGGGCCGAAATCCAGTTTGCCCTTGGTGATGGCGATGACAACCTCCCGGCCCATAATCTGGCGCTTCATGTGAGCGTCCGCATTGTCCTCCCCGGTGCGGTTATGTTCGTACTGCGAAGTGGGCGCGTGCGGCGCCAACTTCTCGAGCCACACCTCGTAGTCATGATGCAGCCCGCTTTCGTTGTCATTGATAAAAACGGAGGCAGTGATGTGCATCGCGTTTATGAGTACCAAGCCCTCCTGCACATCGCTCCTTTTTACCAGGCTTTCAACGGTGCTAGTTATGTTGATGAAGCCACGACGGTCAGGGACTTCAAACCAGAGATGTTCCGTGAATGATTTCAAGACTTGTTGAATACCAGCTTTAAATCAAATCGGCAACGGTTGCCGATTTGAATGTCGTGTAGTTTTCAAACCTTGTCAGTAAACTCCTGCTGGGAGGCCTGGTCAAATTCGATAACCAGAGAGGTTAGGCTGCGAGCTAAAACGAGCCGGGGGGCGGGCTGCGAGCCCCACAACTCGCGCCCCCCCGGCGGCGGATGGCCTTTGATCTCCGTCGGCGGCTTGGGCGGTGCGTAAATCTGGTTCGAGAAAAAGCACCTTTCCCTGTCCGATTTCTGACCCGGCGGCTAACCTGCAATGAGTGACCGATCAGACCGACAGCCTATTGCTGAAAGCCTACGTCGAACGCGGGCTTGAGGCCGCGTTCAACGAACTGGTCCACCGCCATGTGGACCTTGTCTATTCAGCCGCCATTCGAATGGTTCGTGATCCGCATCTTGCCGAAGACGTGACCCAAGGCGCATTCATCGCGCTGGCCAGGCAAGCTTCCGAACTGGTGGACCGGCCGACCCTGGCGGGGTGGCTGCATCGCACCGCGCAAAACATCGCCGCCCAGACCGTCCGCACCATCGAACGCCGTCGGGCGCGCGAACAGGAGGCCTTTGCCATGAACGAACAGATTTCAACTTCACCGGATGTCTGGTGGGAGCAGATTGAACCCCACCTGGATGCCGCGCTGGGCCAATTGATTGACGCTGACCGCGATGCCGTGGTCCTGCGCTATTTCCATAAGAAATCCACCGCCGAAATCGCCACCATTCTCGGCGTGAGCGACGATGCCGCGCAAAAACGTGTGAGCCGTGCGGTGGAAAAACTGCGCGAGGTTCTCGCGAAGAACAAAATCACGATCGGCCCGGGCAGTCTGGGAATTTTGATTTCCGCGAATGCCGTGCAAGCTGCCCCGCTAGGACTGGCTGCGAAAATTTTAGCCGCAACTTCTGAACTAAGCGTAACCGCTGGAATAACCATGATTCAAAAACTTTTTATCGCTGGATTTGCCGCGGTCGTGATTGGCGGCGGCATTTACTCGTTTCATTTGCAAAAGCAAATCGCCGCGCTGCAGGAACAACAAACATCGCTGAACCAGCAAATCGCGCAAATGCGTCAGGAGCGCGACGACGCAACAAATCAATTGGCGGCGGCACAACGGGAAAATGCGCAGCGACAAAACAATCAGGCTGAACTCTTGCGATTGCGCGGCGAGACCGGCGTTTTGCGGAGG